>JBASFN010000239.1:0-4322 GCA_049653045.1 Alphaproteobacteria bacterium | reverse complement strand
GTGCGCTCTTAATCGTTGCGTTTTTATTTTTGATTTTTTCGTGGAGCACCTGCGCCGTAAATTTTTTCTCCAGCGGCTCCGGCCCCATCTCTGAAAAAGGCGTCTCTTTTTCCCAATCCGTATCAACCGGAAAAACCATGCCGAAACGTCGCGGATCGTTGAAGATAATTTCCGTCCTGTTCTCAAGCACAAAAACAACATGATCGTGCGTCGCATAATCCTCACCTGAATCCGCCTTGCGAATTTTAATCCGCCCCGACATCCCCAGATGCAAAACAAACCCGCCGCCACCCTCCAGCATCACGACAATATATTTCCCCCGCCGGAGAATCTCCGCCGCCACCCGCCCGGCAACTCTGTCCTTGAAATTTTTGGGAACACGGCGGCGCAGATCGCCCCGCCGGACAACCACATCCTGAATCCGCCGCCCGCGCAACACAGGCTCCATCCCCCGCCGCACAGTCTCCACTTCCGGCAATTCCGGCATATCTTTCTCCTTCTATTGCGCCATTTATACAAAGGATATAGACCAGCTTAAACAAAAAACCCTTGCGCCCCTTGCGAGATTCTTTTGCCTCCCTAGCGTGAACCCCTTAATAGCGTGAACCAAAAAACCGTTCGCGCAAAGATCGCAAAGAACCACAGAGATCGCCATCTCTTTTAAATAAAAAACCTTTGCGTTCCTTGGCGTATACTTTCGCGCCCTTGGCGTGAACTATCTTCGCGTGAACACCGCTTCAAATGACCGGAAAAAAGAAAAACCGGTGGGAGAGCCACCGGTTTTATAGTTACGTGTGTGGGGATTCATGAAAGCTATATAATAAGCCAAAAAACGACCCTCGCGGGCTGTGTTATGAATAATATAGTAACTTTCGTGATCTTTTTAGTACACACCACCCCCCTTGTCAACAAAAAAGTTATGGTTTAAGTACAAAAAGATGTTTTTTATAAATTATCCCGTAATTTTCTTTCCATATTTAAAATTTTTCTGGACAACGCTATAAATAATGTCTATATCCACATCATCATTAACAAAAACCCTGGATTGAAACGCGATGCCGACAATCGAACAAATACGCGCTGCCCGCGCTTTGCTGGACTGGAGCCAAGGCGACCTGGCCGAATACGCAGGCCTGTCCCAGACTGGAATCGCCCGGATTGAAAACGGCACCAACCGCCCGAACACCAGCACGCTGGAAAAGATCAGCGCCGCCTTTGAAAACGCCGACATCGAATTCATTGGCGACTCCGGCCTCCGCAAACGGAGCGGCGAAATAAAAACCTTCAAAGGCAGCGAAGGCTTCCGCACCTTTATGGATGACGTCTATGAAACAATAAAAACGGTTGGCGGCGAAATCTGCGTTTACAACGTCGATGAAAACAACTGGATCAAATGGATGGGCAAGCAAGACTACGAAAATCACGCTGCCCGCATGAAAGAAATAGAAACGCCCTACAAATTCAAAATCATAGTGGAAGAAGGCGATAAATTCTTTATCGCAAACAGCTTCGCCGAATATAAGTGGTTCCCAAAGGAACTCTTCCAAAAACACTCTTTTTACGCCTACGGCGACAAACTAGGTCTCATAAATTTCAGAGAAGACAGCGTTGATGTCTTATTACTAAAACAAAAGAATTTTAACGACAGCTTCCGGGTTTTGTTCAACATAGCTTGGGATTTTGTTGCTAAAAAACCACAAGGGTAAAAAAACAATATTAAGTAACTAAAAAGGCTTGTTGTGTCATGAGTGCTGAATTGATAGCAAAAAGGAATTTAAAATTTTTCAATGACGGAAAACCCGTCAAGGGCTTAACCCTTGACAAAGCACGGGATGGATTTGAAGAAGCACTAGGTGAAGCCGACAAAGACCATGAAATTATAGAACTCTATAAATCAAATTTTTCCTTTGTCACTGCCCAACACCTGAACTTTCTGCAAGAAAACGGTGGCAATGAAAAGCTCAGAGGGCTTTACTATCAAGTCATCCTGTTCGATCTGATGCACAACACAAAAACATCGCACTTTCTAACAGCCGAGCACTTGAAAGAACTAGCCGATGAACAAATAAAAAACCCATCTAAAGAGGAAAAAAAGTTTTTCTCAAACCCTGAAACCGTCAACCACACGGTAAGACACAGGTCGAGCGAAACATCATCCATAACATCTGCACTTGATATAATGCAGCAATTCATCCAGGAAAAAGGATTCAACGGCGCGGCAACCTTCATCGACATCGGATCAGGAAGCGGAAAACCGATCCTGATTGCAATGGGCTACAACAGATACAGAGGCCTCTTCAACAAAGCCTGCGGCATAGACAATTTTCTGCCTATGAAGAGCATCGCCGAAGAGAATCTAGCCAAAACCAACATCGGCATAGACAAAAACAAAGTAAGCTTCATATTTGAAGACGCTTGTAAATTCAAAGATTACAACGGCACAAACGCCGTCCTGATGTACAACCCCTTCGACGCAGATTCCGTTGAAAAAATAGAAAAGAAAATAAGGAAATTTGCGGGTCGCACCATCTTGGGATATATCAAACCCAAATACCCAGAGGCTTTTCTACAAGAAGAAAACGGTTGGAGCATTCACAATCAAACCAACAACGAAGACCCGGATAAAAACATCCTGATCGTCACACGCGACTTTGATTAAAAACCCATTACAGGAAAATATTCCTTGACATTCTCCTGCCGTCCTGCTACGATAACCACACAACATAACCCGCCGCTCCGCCCGTCACCGGGTCTACGGCGGTGAGCAATCGGGCGGGGTCGCAAAACCCCAAAGGAACCCCCCGAATGACAACCCCCAACACTTCATTAAACAACACATCATCCCCCGACATTTTCATACAACAAGCCGCCGCCGCGCTGCACGAAGCCCTATCCGACAGCCTGAAAAACATCGCCAACCCTGCCGACATCGCCCGCGACCTGCAATCGCCAATCGCCGAGGAAGCCATCCTGAAATCCCAGGCACGCCTCCTCGATACGATCTTTGGCCGCCTGCTTATAAAATCGATTGACGAAAAAATGGCTGGCATTCACCCCGCCTGCCTCGAAATGGCATTGCAGGTTCAAAAAAGCTGCCGCCGCACCATTAAAAACCTGAAAACGCTAAATGAATAAACCGCCCAAAAGTTAATTTCACTGAATCCGAACTGAAGGAATCCAAAAATGCAAACAACAACAAGGGGCTGGCCGCCGGAACGCCGAAAAAGGCAAGCCCACCTCGCCCGCCGCCATCGCCCATGGCGTCATTCAACCGGCCCACGCACGATTGAGGGCAAACAAAAATCGGCGCGCAATAACCTGCGCCACGGCCTCTACACGGCATCGGGACGCGCTTTCCGCGCCACAATGCGCCGATACAACGCCTATCTGGATTCCCTCGAAAAAGCCCATCACGCCCGCCGCGTCAAAAGGCTCCTGATGTCCGCGCAATCCACCCCCATCTGCCGGACAAGTGCCTCAACCGATAAAAACTTCGCCTCGCTGCGAAGCCGCGCCACAGGCCGAACGCGCAATACCGTCCCGTAAATCTCGCGGTTAAAATCGAAAATATAACTCTCGGCCAAGGCTTCGCGGCTTTCAAACATCGGGCGGATACCGATATTGACGGCAGCAAAGCGCCAGTCGCTCTCCCCCTCAATATTCACCAGCGCTGCATAAACCCCATAGGCCGGATGAATCGCATCGCCCAGGGAAAAATTCGCCGTCGGAAAGCCTAATTCGCGCCCGCGCTGATCGCCCTTCACCACCACGCCGCGCATCTCCCACTCCCACCCCAGCATTTTATTCGCAGTATCAATATCCCCCTGCCGCAAGGCACGCCGAATCAAACTCGATGAATAAACCTCCCCCGAATCGTCGGCCACCGCCTTAACGACACTGACCGGAATCCCCGCCGCAACAATATCCTTCGCCTCCCCCTTGCGAAGCTGGCCAAACCGAAAATCCTCGCCCACCACCACATGCGCCGCATTCAACCCCTCGATCAAAACATGCCGGATAAAATCCTCTGCGCTCTGGCTGGCAAAATCCCAATCGAACGGCAGGGAATAAAGCACCTCCACCCCGTTCACGTCCAACCGCCAGTGCTTGATCACGGGCGGGGTCAACCGCCCCGGCGGCTCATCGGGCCGGAACAAATGCCTCGGGTGCGGCTCGAACGTCAACACGCCGCGCTTTTTCCCAAGCCGCCCCGCGACAGCCGCCGCTTCCGCCAAAAGAGCCTGATGCCCGCGATGAACCCCGTCAAAATTCCCGATTGCGATAACCGAACCCCGGCACTCTTGGGAAAGCCCCTGAAATAC
>JBASFN010000238.1:0-3073 GCA_049653045.1 Alphaproteobacteria bacterium | reverse complement strand
TTATTTCGGCCTTAATAGGGGGAACCTTAATCGAATAATCCATCGGATTAAGAATTTTCCCAGTAACCTCAATCTTTTCACCGGCGGCATCTGAAATGGCCTTAGCCTGAAGAGAATCAAACACAAGACGCAACACCGGATTCTCTTTCTCATATCCCATTAAAGCATAGAGTGATTGACTAATCGGCAGAGCCTCTGAAATAACCCCCCTGAATCCGATCAGAATTCCCAGAACGGCAAAAAACACACACACCGCCGCCGCATACCCCATCAACCTTGTCCGATCGGCGGCTTTATCTTCGCTGACTTCATCGGTCTGTTCCTGCACCGTTGGCAAATTCGCGCCTTCCGGCAGAGGCTTAACACCTTCGGGAATTTCCTCAAAACTTTCCGTGGATTGCGCTTTTAACTCCTCAGAATCGGGAAGCTGAAACCACATCTCGCTGCATTCGGAACACTTCACGCGCCGACCTTCCTGCCCAAGGGTGTGAGCAGGCAGCAGGTAACGTGTTGCACATTGCGGGCAGGTCAGTATCATAAAGGACGCGATCTTCTTTTTAATCGTCTCCTATCAGTTATACGGGCAGAAGGCTTTATCGGCAAGGCATTGAAATGTTACGAAAAACGATTTACGCAGTCCTGATTCTGGCCGGACTCCCCATGGCCGGGGCACGGGCAGAAGGCTGCACCCTTGAAAATCGTGCCTGTATTGTCGAAAATCTCCGTCTAAATGCGGATAAAATCGACACCCCCGCATGGCGCGACCAAACCTACCGTGAACTGGCTAAAACATTAGCTTTTGAAGGGGATACAGAGGGCGCGATTGCCCTACTACCCAAAATACAAACACCGGATACTAAGGCGATGACGATTCGGGGGATTGGCATGGCCGCAGCCGACAATAAATTGTCACCGCAACAATATGGGGATATTTTTACAAAGCTTCGCGTTGAAGCCAATAAAATAGATCACGCCCCCTCCCACGCCATTGCCCTTACCTATATCGCCATGGCGCAGGCCTTTGCCGGGGATAATGAAGGCGCATGGAAAACCGCTTCGGAAATGGAAAATGAAGCCCTCCGCCATAAGGCCTACGGCGAGACTGCCGAAATTCAGGCCGAAAAGGGCGACATAACCTCAACAATGAAAAGCATCGCCTCCATCACCAGCCTTGCCTTCCGAAACAAAGCATACGCCACCGTCTCAAAAATTTTTGCCGACTCAGGCAAACTGGATGAAGCCCTCAAAATGGCCGAGGAAATTGATAATCCCTACAAAAAAGCGACAAGCCTCCAATATATTCTCGATAAACAAAAACCCAGAGAAATTTCCCATTCCAATAACGAAAACAAAGGCGACATCCCTTGATTAAATTTGAGTATGTAGGTTTGCGATACGGTGTCGGCCCGGAAGTTCTTGGTGACATTAACTTCACATTAGACCCCGGTTCTTACCATTTCCTAACCGGAGCAAGCGGCTCTGGGAAAACATCCCTCCTCAGCCTGATGTATCTTGGCCGAAAACCCACACGGGGACTGGTGACCATGTTCGGCCAAAGCATCAACAAGCTAGAACGGCAAAATCTCTGGGCTTTGCGCCAACGCATCGGTGTGGTGTTTCAGGATTTCCGACTTCTTCCCAATCTTTCCGCCTTTGATAATGTCGCACTACCCTTGCGGATCATGGGAATACCGGAAAAAGAAATACGCAATAACGTCAGCGAATTACTCGATTGGGTTGGCCTTGGCGATTACAAAAATTTTCTCCCCCAAACACTCTCCGGCGGACAACAACAACGAATCGCCATCGCAAGAGCCATCATTGGCCGCCCGAAACTTCTGCTCGCCGACGAACCGACAGGAAACCTCGACGACGAAATCGGCTTTCGCCTGATGAACTTATTTGAACAGCTCAACCGGATGGGAACGACTATCGTCATCGCCACCCACAACCAATCCATCATTGATAAATTCGGTCATTCACGCCTCGTGCTTGATGCAGGATCCTTGCGTGTCGAAGAATCGCGCTCGGCCTTACGCCGCAAGATCGAAGGAGTTTACTAGATGAAAGACACCATCCTGAATTTTTTCAGAAAAGACCGGGGACTAGGAGTCGCGCTAGAACGGGGACGCTATGACCTACCGCTCGTCAAGGACGAGGGAACGAATTTCCTTCGGCTTCTGGTCGCCTTGATGAGCTTTCTAACCGCCATGGCCATGATCGGCACGCTAACCCTCAATACCATTGCCGAGAAATGGTCATCCGGCCTTGAAAACAAATTAACCATTGAAATCCCCGTAGAAAGACCGGACGGATCTTTGCGCGAAAAAGACGATGTCGAATTTCTTTTGAAAAAAGTCGAATCCGCCCTGAAAGAAAATAAAGACGTTAAAACAATTAAAATCCTCGAAGACACCGACATTAAAAAATTACTGGAGCCATGGTTAGGAAAAGACACGGAGATCGAGGGGATCCCCCTGCCCGGTCTTATTGCGGTGGATATGAAAGCCTCAAATCAAGACATAATAAATAGAATCAACCAGGGCATAAAATCGATCGATTCCACTATCGTCGTGGACACACATGAATCATGGCTTCAAGGGTTGCTTCGCATGATTTCCTCGCTACGCATGGTCATCCTGATTGTTATTGGAATCATAGGATTCACAACTGTTACGGCGATTGCCGGAGCCATCCGTTCTCGCATAGCAGTACATAGAGCCGATCTGGAATTGTTACACCTGATGGGAGCCAGCGACGAATATATCGTGCGTCAATTCCAGCGTCACGCCCTTGTTCTCGCGCTTCAAGGCGCCATTATCGGCACACTATCTGCGCTCGGACTAGCCTTTCTAGTCAAATTATGGACAGCACAGGGCGAAGGATCACTTCTGCCCTCTTTATCGCTTGGCCTCTCCCATACTACACTGCTGGTAATACTGCCCATTGCCGCCTGCCTGATCTCGGCATTAACGGCACGGTTTACCGTCTTGCGCTCCCTGTCCCAGATGCCGTAAAACGTAAGAGTGAAAAAGCTTCTTTTCCTCATATCCCTTCCGGTCTGTGTCTGGGC
>JBASFN010000237.1:0-18058 GCA_049653045.1 Alphaproteobacteria bacterium | reverse complement strand
GGGTAAGCCTGTCCGGTTCTGGAATAAGATCAATATAGCGTTCCGCGTTTGCCAGCGCGGAGCTTGGGTCTTCTTCCGCCGCTTTTTTGATGGCATCGACAAGCTCCCGGCCTTTCAAACCGGAGAGTTGGGGATATATTAGTACAGATGGCACAGAGGCCTCATCGTCAAACATCCCGCCATTCTATTAACAAAGTGTTAATCTTTGATTAAAACCCCCCATCTCTGAATAATCTTGCCTTTTCCTGAAAAACCCCTATAACTGGCCTGCAAATTTCATACAGTTGACCCCGTTGGGGGCAGGAGATTTGCCCATGCCGTTCAAAAAAATCCGCAGTTCCTCTGAAATCCGCGAAGGCTTGACGTTTGACGACGTTTTGCTGATCCCCGGCGCGTCCGAAATCCAGCCGCACGAGGTCGAGACCAAAACCCGCCTCACCCGTGAAATCACCCTGAACATGCCCATCCTCTCCGCCGCGATGGACACCGTGACCGAGGCCGATATGGCCATCGCCATGGCGCAAAATGGTGGGCTGGGCATTCTTCACCGCAACATGGAAATGGACCAGCAGGCCGCGCATGTGCGCCGCGTGAAACGATTTGAATCGGGCATGGTGGTCGATCCCATCACCATTCGCCCTGATGCCTCGCTGGCCGAGGCGTTGGAATTGATGAAACGCTTTAAGATTTCCGGGATTCCTGTGACGGAAAGTTCAGGCCGTCTTGTCGGGATCCTGACCAACCGCGACGTGCGTTTTGCCGATAACCCGAACCAGCCCGTGCGCGAGCTGATGACCTCGGAAAATCTGATAAAACTTTATAACCGCGTCGATAAGGACGAAGCCAAAAAACTCCTCCACAAAAACCGTATTGAAAAACTCCTCATCGTCGACGACAACGAAAAATGTATCGGCCTTGTGACGGTGAAGGATATTGAAAAATCCCAGCTCCACCCGACAGCCACGAAAGACGCCAAAGATCGCTTGCGCGTCGGCGCGGCGGTGGGAACGGGTGACGTAAACGGCGTGGAACGTGCGCTGGTATTAGGTGAGGCGGGGCTTGACCTCGTGGTGGTGGATACCGCCCACGGCCACTCTCGCGGCGTGCTCGATACGGTCACAAAAATCCGAAAGCAAGGCAGGAACTCTCTCCAGATCATGGCCGGGAACGTGGCCACAGCCGACGCGGCCAAGGCATTGATAGACGCAGGCGCAGACGCGGTGAAGGTCGGCATCGGCCCCGGCTCCATCTGCACGACGCGCATTGTCGCGGGCGTGGGTGTGCCGCAACTGACCGCTATTATGGATGTGTCCGAAGCCTGCCGCAAAAAGGACATCCCCGTCATCGCCGATGGCGGCATTAAATATTCGGGCGATCTGGCGAAGGCCATCGCCGCCGGGGCGGACTGCGCCATGATGGGATCAATGTTCGCGGGAACCGACGAAGCACCGGGCGAGGTCATCCTCTATCAAGGCCGCTCGTATAAATCCTATCGTGGCATGGGATCGGTGGGCGCGATGGCGCAAGGCTCCGCCGACAGGTATTTTCAGGCCGGAGTAACGCAATCGAACAAGCTCGTGCCGGAGGGAATCGAAGGACGCGTGCCGTATAAAGGCCCCATCGCCAATGTGCTGCACCAGATGACTGGTGGTCTCCGCGCCGCGATGGGCTATACCGGATGCCGCACGATTGCGGAGATGAAAGAAAAAACCGAGTTCATGCGGATGACAATGGCGGGCTACCGCGAAAGCCACGTCCACGACGTGACCATCACAAGAGAAGCCCCGAATTATAAGATGGAGGGGTAGTGCCGCTTGAATCCGCGACAGCACTTGCGGTGGCGACGATAATTCTCGGCCTCTCGCCCGGCCCGGCGGTGTTTGCGACGATTGGCCGCGCTTTGAATCTCGGCCTGCGCTCCACCTATCTTTTTATCGCGGGCATCATTGCCGGGGATTTGTTGTTTTCTCTGATGGCCATGCTTGGCCTTGCCGTTCTCGCGCAAAAATTCGCGGTGCTTTTTATCGCGCTGAAAATTATCGGCGGCGGTTATCTTGTGTATCTCGGTATCCAAAGCTGGCGCGCCTCCAGTAAGATGGATGTGTCGGTGGCTGTGAAGGAAAATGGCTGGAAATTGGTGACGAGCGGGTTTCTGCTCACCGCCTCCAACCCCAAGGATTTATTGTTTTTCGTCGGGTTCCTGCCGCTTTTTGTCGATCTGAAGGACGGCAGCTTCGGTGAATTTTTCACCGCCTCGGTCGTGATCGTCTTGTCGTTTTTGGCAACGCTCAGCTTTTACGCCATCGCTGCCCACGCCGTGCGCGGCTGGTTCAAAAACGAAAAACCCATCCGCATTTTGCACAAAATAGCCGGCACCATGATGATTGGTGCCGGCTTTGCTGTAGTGTTTTTATAAATTAAGCCGCCGCGCTGGACTTGGCTTTTGAGCGCATGTCCTTCGCCGCCGCAACCATGTTTTTGAGAGCCGCTTTGACTTCCGGCCAGCCGCGGGTTTTAAGGCCGCAGTCGGGGTTGACCCAGAGCTGCCGTGCGTCGATGACCTTCGCGGCTTTTTCAAGCAGCGCGACCATTTCCTGCGTCGTCGGGACGCGGGGGGAGTGGATGTCGTACACGCCCGGCCCGATTTCGTTCGGGTATTTAAAGTCGGCAAACGCATCGAGTAACCGCATTTGTGCGCGGGACGTTTCGATGGAAATAACGTCGGCATCCATCGCCGCAACCGATTCGATGATCGTGTTGAAGTCCGAATAGCACATATGCGTGTGGACTTGAGTCTTGTCCTCAACGCTGCATGACGCGATCAGGAAGTTCTGAACGGCCTTGTCGAGGTAATCTTTATAGTCGGCCTCGCGCAGGGGCAGACCCTCGCGGATGGCCGCCTCGTCGATTTGGATCATGCGGATGCCCGCTTTTTCCAGATCCGTCACCTCGTCGCGGATGGCGAGTGCAATTTGGCGTGCCGTGATATAACGCGGCTGATCGTTCCGCACGAACGACCACTGGAGGATCGTGATGGGTCCGGTGAGCATCCCCTTCATCACCTTGTCGGTGAGGGTTTGCGCGTATTTCGACCATTCGACGGTCATGGGCTTGGGGCGGGAAACATCGCCGAAAATAATCGGCGGCTTCACGCAGCGAGACCCGTAGGATTGCACCCATCCGTTGGACGAGAACACAAAGCCCTGCAACTGCTCGCCGAAATATTCGACCATGTCGTTGCGCTCCGGCTCGCCATGGACGAGAACGTCGATTCCCGCTTCATGCTGGAAATCAACCACGGCCTTGATCTCGTTCTTCATGGCCTGTTCATAGGCGGCATCATTGATCTTACCCGCCTTGAACTCGGCACGCGCCTTGCGGATGTCCTCCGTCTGCGGGAACGAACCGATAGAGGTCGTGGGGTAAAGTGGCAGGTTAAGCGCAGCATGCTGGATTTTCTGACGCTGGGCGAATGGCGATTTGCGCTTCATCATGTCCGGCGTGATCGCCTTCATGCGCTCCTGCACCTTTTGATCGTGGATGCGGGGCGATGTTTTGCGCTCCTGCACCACGGCATCGCTGGCCTTGAGAGCCGCAGCAATGGACTCGTGCCCGTTATTCGCGCCCTTGGCAATCGCGGCGATCTCGCCGAGTTTTTGCGTTGCAAACGCCATCCAGTTTTTCACTTGCGGATCAAGCGTTGTCTCGTTGGCGAGGTCAACAGGCGAGTGCAGCAAGGAACAGCTTCCCGCGACAAACACATTCTCTTTGCCGAGTTTCGCAATCGCCGTTTCCACATGCGCCAGCGATAGGGACAGATTATTCTTCCAGATATTGCGGCCATCAACGACGCCGAGCGACAGGACTTTTCCTTTTGCGCGCATCAATGCTTCATCAAGCTGATCCGATCCGCGCACGAGGTCGATATGCACTCCGGCCACGGGCAGCGCAAACGCCGCATCCATGTTATCGCCCAGCGATTCAAAATAGGTTGCCAGCATGATTTTTAGGCCGGGAACCGCCGCCGCGATCTGTTTATAGGCACTCGCCATCGCGTCTTTATAACGCGGCTCAAGGTCGAGAACGAGGCAAGGCTCATCCATCTGCACCCATTCCGCGCCTAAGTTCTGAAGGTTTTTAAGAATGTGGATATAGGCGGCTGTCAGCGCGGGGACGAGGCTGCAACGGCATTCATCGAATCCCTCCGCCTTGCTGCCGGATAATAGATAGGTCATCGGGCCGATCAGGACGGGGCGCGTCTGGATACCCATCGCCTTGGCCTCGGAATATTCATCGAACACTTTTGTCGAAGAAATATTGAACGTCATGTTCTTCGACAATTCGGGAACAATATAGTGGTAGTTCGTGTCGAGCCACTTCGTCATTGTCATGGCAATCACGTCAACGCCGCCTTGCTGGCGTCCACGCGCCATGGCGAAATAGGTGTCGAGGTCAACGGTCTCGCCCTTCCAGTTGTAACGCTTCGGCACGGCGCCGAGCAAGGCGGTCATGTCGAGCATCTGGTCATAGAACGAAAAATCGTTGGAGGGGATATGGTCGATCCCGGCGTCTTTCTGAAGTTTCCAGTGACGGGCGCGGAGTTCCTTGGCGGCGGCCTGAAGGTCGGCGCCGGACGCCTTGCCCTTCCAGTAATTCTCAACAGCCTTTTTCAGTTCACGATTTGCACCAATACGGGGGAAGCCAAGATTTGTAGCGAGAACCATTTTTCTTTCCACTTATAAAAGATTGAATATCCGCGCAGGTTAATGCTATTGCGGGGAATAATCAACCGTTCCGAGAACTTTTAATGCCTCGTAATCCTCGTCAGTGGGAACAGAGTTTATGTTTTCAAAACATTCGCGTGGGCCAAAATAGCGCACACTTTCGGAGCCGATAATATTGGCTTGTTCAATCGACCATGCCGGGTCTTTCGATACGGCATAAAAATAGCAAAAAGCCCCGTGCATAATATCTCCGGCAGCGGTTGTGTCTTTCGAGGGCACTTTTAGCACAGGAATCTCAATAATGCCTTGCGGGGAATAAAGCAGGGTGTCCTCTTCCCCCCTGGTAACTGCGGCAACCTGTATGTTTTTACTAACCAGATAATCAAGAATCTCCTCTGGCGTTGCTTTTTGCCCGTTAGGCGCAAACTCATGGGAGGCAATGACAATATCAGAAAGGGCGATTAGAGTTGGTAAATGAGTCCTCCATTTTCCGGCATCAAGTACAACAGGAACGGACGCATCTTTTGCGGCGCGGGCGACAGCGGTTGTAACAAGGGGGCATCGCGTATCAATCATGGCAACATCGGCAATGCCCATATCAAAAGGAAGCCGCTCCATAGCAAGCTTAGGAAGCCCCAGATTGCGCTCTGCATGGGGGTCAGGCCTTGGGATTTCATCGGTAATCAAGCGGCGTTTTCCTCCCTTAGCAACAAATGAAAAGTTGCTGGGGAGTTCATAATCGTTATCAGGCCTGCAATCCCGCAAAATCACACCATTATCGCTCAGATCAATATTGACTTTGTTGCTGGTGATTCCAACGGGGGCATAAAGAAAAGCCCCTTCACGCCGATAGGCCTTGCGGCATAGCCTTCCAAAGGCAACAGCGGCATTGACACAACTGCCGCCAGCAAAAATATATTCCTGTTTGCGGCCTGATCGCCCGTCAAAAGTGACAGGATCATCATCAAGTGGGAAGATATTGTCTTCAACAGCCCGTCCGGCAAAGACAGCTTTTGGATAGTGATTTTTCATTGTGACACTCCCCCTGTTCGTGAGCGACTCGCATTTTTTATGATAAATTCTTATATATATGGTAATGATGAATTGCAAATATTAAGTTACCGAGACGCTTTATCCCGATAGAGCCTCACAAACCTCTCGGGTGATCCCCGATTTATTCAAGGTATAGAAGTGGACATGCTCAACACCATTCTGGGCGAGGTCAAGAGCCTGTTCGGTCAAAAGATCCGTGGCCAGCTTGCGGGCATCGTCTGGTTTGTCCTCAACTTTGGCGAATTTATCCGCCAGCCATGTGGGAACGCTGGCCTGACACCGCGCCGCAAACCGCGTCATGGCTTTAAAATCATGGATGGGGAGTAGGCCGGGGCAGATCGGTGTTTTCACGCCTGCGGCCTCGCACTGTTCCACAAAATCATAAAATTTTTCATTCTCGAAAAAGAACTGCGTGATGGCGCGGGTCGCCCCGGCCTCGCATTTTTTCTTTAACGCTGAAATATCATCGGCCAGCGACCCGGAATCCGGGTGCTTCTCGGGATAGGCGGAAACGCTGACTTCAAACGGATGACGCTTCAACAGGGCTTCGACGAAATCGCTGGTGTACTGGAAATAATCACCATCGGGGTTGAGCGGCCATGACAAATCTGTTGGCATGTCCCCGCGCAAGGCAACAAGATGCCGCGTTCCCTGTTCCCACAGCGTATCGGTCAGGGAAAACAGGTCTTTTTTATCGGTATTGATAAAGGTCAGGTGCATGGCAATCGGTACGCTCGTTTTTGCACGTAAAGCGGCAATAATCTCAAGCGTCTTGTCCCGCGTCGATCCCCCCGCGCCATACGTGACCGTCATAAATTTGGGGTCAAGCGCGGCAAGATCGGGAATCGCAGCCCATAAGGCATGCTCCGCCGCTTCGGTCTTGGGCGGAAAAAATTCAAAACTGATGGTTGGCGGGTTGAAACGATCCATATAAAAAAAATCTCCAAAAAGTTGTTTAAAATACAAACGGTTAAGAATGAAAACGTAATTTTATTTTACAGAAATTTTGCAACGCGTCATAAAATAAGCTTGTAGCACTATCACTCGGTTTGGCAGCATACGGGTCATTTTAAACACATAAAAGAAGATTTTTATGAGCACAGAAAGTCATTCGCACCGATATTTCCCGGCCAACAGGTCATACGGCACAACGCCGATGATGGCGGCCATGGTAGCGGAAATGACAGCCGCAGGCGTTTCTGTGATTGATATGGGGCAGGGCGCTGAAAAGAAAGCACCCAATGGCGGCCTCGAAAAACTTTTAACGGTTACCACCGGCCCTAATGTGGCCTACAATTCTGAAATATGCAGCCCAAAGGTAACAAGGGAATCCGCGAAGGGATTCGTCAGCCGGTATCTGGGAATTGAATCGGGCGCAGCATTTGTACCAAGGCAATTAGGCCGCACGGAGCTTGCCGAAGTGTTTCAGATGGCTGGCAGGTCACATGTCGGCCAGCCTCACGTTCCAAAAGTGCTGACGCCAACCTTAAGCTGGCCATTGATTGACAGCCTTGCCGATCAATGTGGATTGCAACACGAGCACTATGATATTACCGCAGACAATATCGTCGCTGAAGTGGACAAGGTTGTCCGCTCGCTGAACCCCGACGAGATTGCGGCGTTCTATTCAAACTCCATTCATAACGCGACGGGTCGCCTATTCACCGTTGAAGAAAACAAAGCCTTGAAAAATTACTTCGATGATCTGAACAGTCAGAGAGCCGCCGACAAGCAAATACTTCTTATCTACGACAATCCCTATTTTGCGTCTTTGCCGCGTAATCAAGATAGTTCCTCTCATCTGGATTCAGGCTATCAGGGTGTTTTGATGGCGGAATCAACGTCACCTTGGGTTCATCTTGTCAGTCTGTCCAAGGCATTTGCGCAGGCACAAACAGGATTGACCATTGTGGCCGCCGATAATGTTGCGGGTAAAACGCTGGAAAAACGCTACAGTCTGAACGGCCACGCGACGGCCTATGAGCCGGAGCGTATGGCGAATATGGCGGTTGTTTGGGGTCCTGAGTATGACAACCACATTCTGAAACACACCGACGCATTGCGCGAAAATTACGAAGCCAACAGGGGCCTGACGGAAAAAGTTTTTGGTGACAGGGTCATGCCCGGCCGCGCATCTATGACCTCGCTGATTCAGTTTTCTCCGGATGAGATTTATAGCCGCGCCATGGAATGTAACGATGGCAACACCAGAGAAATAAATGATGGTATTGATCTGGTTGAATGGCTTTTGAACACCCATCATGTTGCAGTGGTCTATAACGGGCAAGACAAGGAAGGCAACGAATTGCTGCGGATCGCACAAGCTCAGCCGGGAGAAACATTTAAGGAAGGTCTGAGACGGTTCGAGCAGGGGATGAGGGAACTTCGTCATGCTCCGCGCCTGAGTCAGGACAATGATATGGACAACAATGGATATATGGATCAAATGGCCGCAGAGTTGCCCCATGATGCCAATCTTCAACCCGTCTAAATAACCATTTGCCCTTCCTCCCGTCCTTGCATTAAAAAGGGGGCATGACACAGAAAACCGCCCCCTCCGCCCAGAACAATACCCAGAACAACATTGCCGCGCTGGAACGCCACGATCATATCCTGATCCTCGATTTCGGCTCGCAGGTCACCCAGCTCATCGCCCGCCGTTTGAGAGAATCCGGCGTTTACTGCGAGATTTGGCCCTTTAACCACGCCCCCGAGGAACGCATCCGCGCCTATAACCCGAAGGGGATTATCCTCTCGGGCGGTCCGGCCTCGGTGACAGCGGCCAATTCCCCCCGCGCCCCTGAAGCCATATTCGGCCTCGGCATCCCCTTGTTCGGCATTTGCTACGGCCAGCAGACGATGGTGGAGCAACTCGGCGGCAAGGTTGAACCCGGCGAAACCCGCGAATTTGGCCGCGCCTATGTCGATGTGGTGACGCACAACGCGCTGCTGGATGGCGTCTGGGACAAGGGCGCACACGAACAGGTCTGGATGAGCCACGGCGACCGCGTGACCAAACTCCCCGCCGGATTTGAAATCGTCGGCAAGTCGGAAGGAGCGCCCTATGCCATGATCGCCGACGAAAACCGCAAATTTTACGCGGTGCAATTCCACCCCGAAGTCGTCCACACCCCGCACGGCGCGCAACTCCTCAAAAATTTCACGCATCTTGTCTGCGGTTGCACGGGCGACTGGACGATGGCGGCCTTCCGCGCCGAGGCGGTTGAAAAAATCAGAAAACAAGTTGGCAAGGGGCGCGTGATTTGCGGCCTCTCGGGCGGCGTTGATTCTTCCGTTACGGCTGTTTTGCTGCACGAGGCGATTGGCGATCAACTGACCTGCATCTATGTCGATACCGGCCTGATGCGCGCCAATGAAAGCAAACAGGTCGTGGATATGTTTCGAGGGCATTACAACATCCCCCTGATCCACGAGGACGCAAGCGAGATTTTTTTAGGCGGATTGGAGGGGACCTCCGACCCAGAAATGAAGCGCAAACTCATCGGCACGAAATTCATCGACGTGTTTGAAAAACTGGCCAAGAGTATTGGCGACGCGGAATTTCTCGCGCAGGGAACATTGTATCCGGATGTGATCGAAAGCGTCTCCTTCACCGGGGGGCCGAGTGTTACGATCAAAAGCCACCACAATGTCGGCGGCCTGCCCGATATTATGAAGCTGAAACTGGTGGAACCCTTGCGCGAATTGTTCAAGGACGAAGTGCGGGCACTGGGGCGTGAACTCGGCATGCCCGAGGAATTTATCAAGCGCCACCCGTTCCCCGGCCCCGGCCTCGCTATTCGCATTCCCGGCGAAATCACGAAGGAAAAACTCGAAATCCTGCGGAAGGCCGACACGGTGTATCTGGAGGAAATCCGCAATGCCGGATTATACGACGCCATCTGGCAGGCCTTCGCGGTGCTGCTCCCCGTGAAAACCGTGGGCGTGATGGGCGACGACCGGACCTATGATTTTGTCTGCGCCCTGCGCGCCGTGACATCGACCGACGGCATGACGGCGGATTCCTACCCCTTCGACCACGCGTTCCTCTCCCGCGTCGCCACCCGCATCATCAACGAAGTCCGCGGGATTAACCGGGTGGTGTACGATGTAACGTCCAAACCACCGGGGACGATTGAGTGGGAGTAGATACTTTCCGAAAAATATCATGTTTAGAAAAGAAACAATTGAAGCGGTAGGATTAGATTGGAATGATGCAAATCAATTTAATGAGTATTTTTCTAAACTTAAGAAAGATCAAGTTGAGCAAATAATAGTTGAAGGTGATCTTGCTCGTTCAAAGCTTGCTTGGAAAATTACAATTTATTCTCAAGCAATGCGCTACCGTTTGATTGAACTAACAGAAGCATGCATTGATGAATGGGATAAAGATAGATTTGTTGGGTGTTTTATTATGGCGCGAGCAATAATAGAAACGGTAGCAGTGCTATATGAATTTGAGCATCGCTTAGATAAGGCATTATCTACCAAAGATTTGAATGTCGTAGATTCCTTGATAATGAATAGAACATTTGCGTCAAGATTAGCCGATTTGTTTGGCAATAAAAAAGCTTACGAATCCTTGAGTGTGCTTACAGCAATAGATAAATTGGATAAGAAATTAGAGGGGCATGTAAGGCTTGCTTATGATCGTTTATCTGAATACGCGCATACAAACTATCTAGGTGTTTCTAGCTCATACGCAAAAATTGATTACACCTATGGGGATGTTTCGTACGGAAATCAAAATACGAAGTATAATGTTTTCATGCGATTGCAAGGGGAGTTTGGACTTTTAGAATTAGCCAATATGGCATTTGAAAAAATTAAATCGCATATTAAGACAACGGCAAATTTTCAGGCTTCTTAAGTATCTTGATAAACATGATTGAGTAATTAGTGGCGTTATATCCACCCGTCATTGCGAGCCGGAGGCGAAGCAATCCAGTTTTTTCGGACGTTTCTGGATTGCCGCGTCGCTACGCTCCTCGCAATGACGAAACATACTACTGTCCGTGTTCTCCGTGGTAAAAGCCCGACACCTTTGTCATCCCCCGCTTTATGCGGGGGATCCATCGTGGAATAAGCTGGAGACATAATTTTTCCCGGCCATGGATCCCCCGGACAAGCCGGGGGATGACGGAGGAGGGGTGGGAATGACGCTGTATAATCCCCGTCATCCCGAGCGTAGCCGAGGGATCTTAAATATCGCCAACACCAAAGATCCCTCCAATCGCTGCGCTCCGTCGGGATGACAGGGGGTCGAGTGCAACAATTTATCTAAAATCCCGCCTAAATCCCGCCTAAATCCCGCCTAAACTTCAGCGTCTTTTAAGCTTTCCGGCGTAGATTGGGTCTATGGTTTCGCGTGTATGCGAGGCCGTGACAAAAAGCCGCGCCCGTAAAAAAGGCCGCCGCGAGGGAGAAAGAAAGATGTTGGAAGAACAGAAAGAATATCTGAAAGCCGCGATGGACGCGATGCGGGAACATTCATTCCTGAGCACCTATCGCAAAACCTTCACTTTGTTCCGCGCCGACACCGACGCGTGGAAGGAACATGTATTCCGCCTGCGCTATGATGTGTTCTGCGATGAAAACTTATTCGTCAACCCTGACTCGCACCCGGAAAAACTCGAGAGCGATTCCTATGACGACCGCGCCGAGCATTATATTCTGATGCACCGGGGAACATCAAAAGTGGTGGGCACGCTCCGCGTGATCCTGCCTGACGATGAACAACCCGGCCAGAGTTTCCCCGTGCAACAGGTCTGCGATCACACGCTGCTGAAGCGCGACTCCCGCGTCACGCGCATGTGCGAAATTTCCCGCTTTTGCATGGCAAAAAACTTTAGGAAGCGCGAACTCGACGGCACGCTGCTCCCCGCCTATTACGATCAGGATCAGATTGAAACGAAAACGGCACTCGGCACAAAAACTATTCGCCGTAAAATCCCGTATGCGCCGCTCGCGCTGTTATCGGGTGCGTTTGAATCGGCATTGAACGCCGGAATTTCCGATTGCGTCTGGATGGTCGAACCCGGCCATCTCTGGAGTCTTAAGAAAATCGGCGTGAATTACCGCGTCCTTGGCCCCCATGTCGATCATCATGGCGGCCTCCAGCCTGTGATTTTCAACATCAAAAACGTGCTGGACGACATGCACCGCAGCCGCAAACATTGCTGGGACGTGATCTCGGACGAAGGCCGCCTTCAGAAAATCGCGGACGAACTCGCCCAGAGCAATTGGCAGGACTCGCTGTTCGACGACAGCGCGGCAGAGCGAGTCATTCTTTAGGCAATTTGTACACCCTGTACATCGGCCTGTTCCAGACCGGTCTGGGGCAGGGGCACGCGCCCCCTCTGGCGCGGAACGGTGATGTCATACGCACGTGCTAAAGAATGCGCGAGGTGATTCCGAACGGGATCGTTGCTGCTTGCAAAATGTTTGTGCAGCGCAGGCAAATCAAGTGGATCGACAAATTCAAAAATTTTCTCAAGGTCTTTTTGAACCGGAAGGGCAAGCTGTTGTAACGCGTCATTATCGTTGATGACATAGAAATCCCTCCGCAATCTTGCCACCTTGCAAAACCAGTGAGTTATCGATTCAAATCCATTATGGGCATAAGAGTACGACACGGTGCTATTTTGATTGGGCATGCCATCGCGTGCTATCGGCGCACGCGGCAGCTTATGAAACGCGCCGTGCGGCGTAACCTCAACAACGCGTGTACCATCTCGATTTTCACCGACCATCGCCAGCCAGCCAATCCTGAGCGTGCTTGACCAGTCCCGGCCGCGATAGCGAAGCGGCTCCGTCGGGCAATAATCCTGAACCTGAAACAGGGGGGAACTGCTGGCACGCCAGTAAGACGCGGCGTAGGCATCAACGCCGGGATTGTTGCGCCATCTATATCTATCCATCGCGTAAGCCAGATAATCGCCCGCCAAGCGATAGGGAGCGACAATCACCCCTTTCCCCTGGCATTCGGTAACAGGCTTGATGACAACCGTGTCACGGTCTTTGAAATCCTCCACGACGCGCCCAATCATGTCATCGATATGGCGGGCATCGCGTAGGTAATTGCGGGTGCGTGGCATCGACTCAACGCCGGCATCCTGCGCGACCTCCGCCAATATAGCCTTGTTGTTATAAAGCGATTGATGAACGCGGCTGGCATTGACGACGCAAAGATGCGGATAATCGGCGGCAATCTCTACGGTTTTCCGGTCAATATCGACAGAAAAACGACTATGTTGTAATTGAATAACGCCCGAGGTCTTTGGAGAGCGAAGATCATCCAGAAAATATAACAGCTGATCATTGGCATTACGGCTGAATGATCCGCCCATAATTGAAGCGAAGTTTATTTTTTCAATAGTGGCCGCTTTTACATGATCCATCACTTGTTTCTCAAAAAATCCCCGCCCCAGATGGTTCAGGGGAGAAACGCCAGCTTTCTCAGAAGCGTTTAATTCAAGCAGCCCGCCACCACGCGAGTCGGTTACAAACATGTAAACCTCGCGGAGAGTTATTGTTTCGGATTCGTCACGACGTGCGGCCATGCACGGAAATATGCCAAAAAACACTTGCCAAGTAAATAAAATTATGAAAAATATAGGGGCAATAGGGGTTTAAAGACCTTAAAGAGACAGATTCTTTGCATTTATGGCGGGGGTGTGCATAAATACCGCGCCGTTCCTGAAGGAATAAAGGAACAGGCTCAAACCCACAGAAAACTGGATAAAAAATGTCAAAAACGGACAAAAACGCTTCTGTTACCGGGAAATCCGGCAATGTCATCAACATCAAAACCGGCCTCGCCGAGATGCTGAAGGGCGGAGTGATTATGGATGTCGTCACGGCGGATCAGGCAAAAGTGGCCGAAGATGCCGGGGCGGTTGCTGTCATGGCGTTGGAGCGCGTGCCGAGCGACATCAGAAAAGCTGGCGGCGTGGCGCGCATGTCGCCCCCCGAACTGGTGCAACAGATCATGGAATCGGTTTCCATTCCCGTCATGGCGAAATGCCGGATCGGTCATTTTGCCGAGGCGCAAATTCTGGAAGCTATCGGCGTGGATTATATCGACGAGTCCGAAGTGCTGACACCGGCGGATGAGGACTACCACATCAACAAAATGGATTTCAAAGTGCCCTTCGTCTGCGGTGCGAAAAATCTCGGTGAAGCTCTGCGCCGCATCGGCGAGGGCGCGGCATTAATGCGAACCAAAGGCGAGCCGGGAACCGGAAATATTGTTGAGGCCGTAAGACACCTACGCGAAATCAATCAGCATATCCGCCGCATTACAATTCTGGATGACGCTGAACTGATGACGGAAAGCAAAAATATGGGCGCACCATTTGAACTGGTAAAACTGGTCAAGGAACTGGGCCGTCTGCCCGTGCCGAACTTCGCGGCTGGCGGCATCGCCACCCCCGCCGACGCCGCGCTGTGTATGCAACTGGGCGCGGAAACGGTATTCGTGGGATCGGGAATTTTCAAATCAGAAAACCCGGCACTGTTCGCCAAGGCAATCGTGAAAGCCACCACGCATTTTGACGACCCAAAAATCGTTCTGGAAGCGTCAAAAGGCTTGGGAACCGCCATGCCGGGAATAGAAATCTCCGGTATCGAAGCGCCAATGCGGATGGCCAACCGGGGCTGGTAAAAAAATTTTATAACTGTGTAACGACTGGGAGGAAGTAATGATTAATTACACACAAGAACAAGGTTTAAAAAGACCGAAGGGATTGAGTTCCCTGCTGGATTTTATCAATGCTGCGGGAAGGGGTGCGGAGATTGATGTTCAACTTATAAATCATAATTACATTCGTACATTGAAAGTAACGCCGAACCTTTCAGGAGAACGGCTTCAGGAATTTAATGATAACGTCATGGAGCTTGTGCATAATACCTGTACATACGAGCATATCGTTGAAAAAACAGAGTCAGGACAAGATCGTTATGTCACGAATGACAAGAGCCTGCTGATCTCTATGAATGCTGTCGAACTGGGTAAGAACGGAGAATATCTCGGGCTACAGGGCGATGATGCGCTGAATAAAACGATTGAATCGATCGAACAATATAATATGGATCAACATTCTTTTAGAATGCCATAGAGGGCAGGGGAAAAATGGCTTTACCCATCATCGGCGTCCTCGCCCTTCAGGGCGCGGTGGAGCCGCATAGAAAGCACATCGAGGCCTACGGCGCGGAATTCCGCGCCGTCAAAACACCGCAGCAATTTGAAAGCGTGGACGCCTTTATCCTCCCCGGCGGCGAGAGCACAACGATGCTCAAACTCATCGAGGCGTTTGATCTGTGGGATAGTCTCGTAAAACAATTTGCAATGAAACCCGTCTGGGGCATTTGTGCAGGTAGTATCCTGATGGCGGATAGGGTCGAAAACCCGCCACAAAAATCCTTCGGCCTTTTGCCCATCACAGTGCAGCGCAACGCCTATGGCCGCCAGTTAGAAAGTCATCATGCGCTGATCGACGGCTACGAAGTGTCCTTCATCCGCGCCCCGGTGATAATTTCACCCTCTCCCTCAATCCCTCTCCCTTCAGGGAGAGGAAAGGTGAGCGAAGCGAAGCAGGGAGAGGGTCTTGAAATCCGTGCCACCCACGAGGGCAACCCCGTCTGGGTGCAAAAAGGCCAATACATGGCAACAACCTTCCACCCCGAACTCACCCTCGATTTCCCCTCGCCGATGCACCGGGAATTTGTTAATCTCGCCCGGAATAAGGGCAAAGTGGCGGCATAATGATTAAGTACATATCCACACGCGGCGGCGGCGAACCGCAAAATTTTGAACAAGTCCTGTTGACGGGGCTTGCCCCGGACGGCGGTCTTTACGTGCCGGAAACCTGGCCAAAGCTCGATTTGAATGCCCTGAAGGGCAAGTCCTATGTCGAGATCGCCGAGGCGGTGATTTATCCCTTCGTCGAAGGCTCGATTGACCGCGGAGATTTTCGCCGGATTTTAAATGAAACCTATGGTGCGGAAACTTTCCGTGACCCCGCCGTCGTGCCCTTGAAACAGGTGGACGGAAATATGTATGTGCTGGAGCTGTTCCACGGACCCACCATCGCGTTCAAGGACGTGGCTTTGCAATTGCTGGGTCGCTTGTTCGATCATGTGCTGGAGCGGCGCGGGGAGAAAGTCACAATAGTCGGCGCAACCTCGGGCGATACGGGATCCGCCGCGATTGAGGGATGTCGTCACAGCGCCCACACCGACATTTTTATCCTCCACCCCCATGGCCGCGTGTCCGATGTCCAGCGTCGCCAAATGACCACCGTCGATGCGCCGAACGTGCACAATATCGCGGTGCAAGGCACATTTGACGACTGTCAGAACATGGTAAAGGCGATGTTCGGTGATGAGGCGTTCCGCGATAAAATGAATCTCTCCGCCGTCAATTCGATCAACTGGGCACGGATCATGGCGCAGATTGTTTATTACGTGACCTCGGCACTGGCACTCGGCGCACCGGAAAAAGATGTGACGTTTGTTGTTCCAACCGGGAATTTCGGCAACGTCTTCGCGGCGTATTCGGCAAAGAAAATGGGTCTGCCAGCTCACCTCGCCGTCGCCACCAACCAGAACGACATCTTGACCCGCTTTTTTGAAAGCGGAGAAATGAAAATGACGGAAACGATTGCTTCGTCCAGCCCCTCGATGGACATCCAAATCTCCAGCAATTTTGAACGCTACTTGTTCGATCTGTTCGGGCGGGATAGCACCCGCCTAAAGCAAACGATGGAAGAATTCAAATCCACCGGGCATTTCGCCGTAGACGACGCATTGATGCAAAAAGCGCGGCAAAGTTTTTCCGCATACCGATGCAGCGAAGAGGAAAACAGGGACGTTATCTCCCGCGTTTTCAAAGAGACCGGCTATACCCTCGACCCCCACACGGCGGCCGGATACGCCGCGGCGGAAAAAATCCTGCCGATAGCTTCAGGCCCGGTGGTCACGCTGGCCACCGCCCACCCGGCCAAATTCCCGGACGCGGTAGAGGCCGCAATCGGCCAACGCCCCAAATTGCCCGCGCACCTGTCTGGCCTCATGGAAAAACCAGAATTTTTCAAGGTTCTACCCAACGACCTGAAAACCGTTCAGGATTTTATCAAAGACAACGCGCTATAGGCTGTTGCCTTTAAGGCTGCGCTCCCCTATCTATAGAGTATGTCAAAAATCCAGATCACCACGCTTGAAAGCGGCCTGCGCGTTATTACCGACACCGTGCCCGATGTGCACAGTGTGGCCGTCGGCATCTGGACCAGCGTCGGCACGCGCAACGAAGACCCCGTCCATAACGGCGCGGCGCACATGGTCGAACATATGCTGTTCAAGGGTACACCCACGCGCAACACGCTTGAAATCGCCGAAATTGTCGAGGATGTTGGCGGCCACATGAACGCCTACACCAGCCGCGAAATCACGAGCTATCATATCCACCTGCTAAAGGAGGATATGCCGCTTGCGCTTGATGTTCTCTCGGATATCTATCAGAACGCCACCATGCCGGATGATGAAATCGAGCGCGAACGCTATGTCATCCTTCAGGAAATCGGTATGTGCAACGATACGCCGGATGAGCAGGTCTTTGATAATTACTATGAGGCCGCCTACCCGGATCAAACCCTCGGCGCGCCGATTTTAGGCCGCGTCGCCAATATTCAGGGCATGACGAAAGAGGCCTTAACCGGATATGTCCGCAGCCACTATACCCCCTCGCGCACGGTCATATCCGCCGCCGGGAATCTGAATCACGGGGAATTTGTAGATCGTGTGTCTTCGGCCTTTCGTTCCCTGCCAAAGGACGCGGAGTGCTGGCAGCAAAAAGCCGACTATCGCGGCGGTGAAATCCGCGTGAACAAGGAATTGGAACAGAGCCATATTGTTCTAGGCTTCGAGGGCTTCTCAAAAACCGACCCTGATTATTTCGCCGCCCGCATCCTCTCGACTTTATTCGGTGGCGGCATGTCCTCGCGCCTGTTTCAAGAAGTGCGCGAAAAGCGCGGGCTGGCATACTCGGTCTATTCCTTTCATTCTGGCTTTACGGACAGCGGCCAGTTTTCCGTTTATGCCGGAACAGGGCCGGATGACATGAAACAGCTTGTTCCCGTCCTTTGCGATGAAATCTGCCGCGTCGGCGATACGGTAACGGAAGCCGAAATCGCAAGAGCCAAGGCGCAAATAAAATCCGCCATTCTGATCGGTCAGGAATCCATGATGGGCAGGGCAGACCAGCAAGCAAAAAAACTGATTCA
>JBASFN010000236.1:0-12997 GCA_049653045.1 Alphaproteobacteria bacterium | reverse complement strand
CCCCCAAGGCCTCCCGGAACGCGGTGCAAGGATGGGTCAAGGGCGCGAACGGCGAAGACATGCTGAAAGCCTCCGTCACCGCCGCCCCCGACAAGGGAAAAGCCAACAAAGCCCTCATCGAACTGCTGGCTGAATACCTGGGCGTGGCCAAATCCACCATCACCATCGTCCGGGGCGAAACCGACAGACTAAAAACCCTTGAAATTGAAGGACTTAACACCCCTTTTCCAAAGGACAAAAATTAGCTTTCCTTTCACCTTTTCAGGCGATAATAAAGGCTGGGATACCGGGGAAAACAAAGCAAGACACCTCCTTCTGATGCGGCGCACCAGTCTGTTAGCATTTATAATGATAGTGACCGCCTGCATGGGCGCGTTTTCGCCTGCCGATGCGGAACAAATTTCAGAAATGACCGAAGAAAACATCCGCGACTTCATCGAAAAAACCATGTCCATCGCCAAAGGCGGCAACTCCGATATTCCCGAAAGCGAAATTGACTCGTTCCTCGAAGCGCACATCCACCCCGACGCCCGATTCAAAAGCAAAATAAACTACGCCGTTCCTGGATTCGACGCGCAGCAAACAAGCATGAGCATCGGCAAGGGCGACTTCATCGCCAATGTGCATAAGGCCGAAAGCACGGTCTCCAATTATGAAAGCCAGATTGAAATTTCCGATATAAAAATTTCAACCGACCGCACCAAGGCAACATTAAAAACCCGCACGATGGAAAGCGGAATCATGCCGGTATCGGACAACATCGAACAGGAAAACGTTCCGATGGAGGGCATGTCAACTTGCACGCAAATGCTGATGCTTTCAAACACCGGCGACATCCAGATGTTCCACGCCGACTGCACCACCGACGTTCAATTCAAGACATTCGATCCTTAAAAAGCCACCGGGCTGGCCAGAACATTTTCCCATTTTTTTGACGGATCAAACGGCGCAAGCACCGGATATTCGCGGCTACGGCGAATACCGTAATAGTGGTAACCAGAGCCGAACAAAGCTTCACGCTTCGCCGCGCTATCGAAATCCTTGCGCGAAACCGATCCATATTCAAACACGACAAAAGGACGCGCCGACCGCAAAATCTTGGGCAAACCGCGCAAGACATTTTTCTCATGCCCCTCGACATCGATTTTAATCACGGCGGGCACAATCCCCTCCGCCGCAAAAAAATCATCGCCGCACCGCACCTCAAGATTTTCCTTTCCTTCCGGCGAAAACGCCCCCGTCCCCAGATTATCATCCTCGGGCAGTGCAAAAGGCAAAAACGCATCCGCATCCGACAACCCGAACGGAAAAATCCGCGCATGGGACAGCGCATTATCCCTGAAATTTTTCTCGGCCTGCGCCCGCACTGTTCCCCACGGTTCAAACCCGTAAACCGCATCGGCCACCCCGGCAACGCCCAAAGCGTGAAGCCCGGTATTAAGCCCAATATCGACATAAACCGCAGAACGCCCCTCGGCCTTCACCCGCGCCAATAAATCGCGGAGCAACCTAATCGTCGCCGGTTCATGCATCCCGTAAAGATAAACCTTCCGGTCAAGATGCGTGCGTGTCGAACCCGAATAACGCTGACCAAAAACATCAGAGGAAAAATCATGGTTGGCGGGAACAGGCACCATCCGCCCGATTTTCTTCCGCACCCGAAGCGGAATGCTGGAATTACGCGTCAAGGCAAGAGCAAAGGACATCACTCGCCTGACGAAGCCATCAACTTCTTAATCTCGGCAATGCCTTGCGCGGGGTTAAGGCCTTTGGGACAAGTCTTCGTGCAGTTCATAATCGTATGGCAACGATACAAGCTAAACGCATCCTTCATCCGGGCGAGGCGTTTGGGCTTCGCCTTATCCCGCGTATCCCTGATCCAGCGCCACGCCTGGAGCAATACAGCCGGGCCGAGGAATTTATCCCCGTTCCACCAATAACTCGGGCACGATGTCGAACAGCAGAAACACAAAATACACCCGGCGGGGCCATGTCCATCCGCACCGTTAAGTGCCTCGGAATCGGCGGGGCTTTGCAGCCTCTCGCGCTCCGGCGCGGCTTCATCGTTCTGAAGCCATGGCTCGATGGATTCATACTGCTTGTAAACATGCTTTAAATCAGGGACAAGATCTTTCACCACGGGCATATGCGGAAGCGGCGTTATTTTCACATCGCTTTTCACATCCGCAATCGCCTTCGTACAGGCCAGCGTGTTCGTCCCGTCGATATTCATCGCGCATGACCCGCAAATCCCCTCGCGGCACGAGCGGCGAAAGGTCAGCGTCGAATCAATCTTGTCCTTAATATAAATAATCGCATCCAGAACCATCGGCCCGCACTTGGAGAGGTCAATGGTGAATTCATCAAGACGCGGATTTGCCGCATCATCCGGATCCCACCGATAAATCCGGAAGGTTTTTTTCCGAGGCGCATCCCCCGCCGCATCGACGGTCTTGCCCTTGGTAATCTTTGAATTCTCGGGGAGTGTAAATTGTGCCATGGTTATTCTTCTATTTTTGTTTTCAAAAGATCGTGTGTTCTTCTAAGGAGAGGATAATACCCTTCTACATGCCTGACAACCTGATCGGCCAGCTCTTCCTTGTATGTATGCGAAGTCATATTCCGGTCATCAATCATGCGGAACCATATCTTGTCATCATCGCCCAGCCACCCGGCGGCAAACGACTCCTTGAGAATATCCCTCGGCAAATTGACAAACCGACCATTGAGTTCAAGAACCGCCTTCAATGTTTTCCAGCATAACTCTATCGTATATTCAAAGGTCTGGATAAGACCCTCGCGGCGAGCAAAATAATCGGCAGGAAGATCAATCATTTCCTTCAGGCGATCCAATGCCTTGCCAAACTGCTCCTGGCGGATTCTAGCCGTCTTTTCGTTCATAAAGAACCTTTCCTTCATCAAGGATATTTTTCAAAAACAAGCCGTCTTGCTTATTCAAATGCACACAATCAATCTTAAGCAATGTCCGGGCATTCTCGACCATCCCCAGAATGCCATACCATTGGCCGTCTGTTAAGTCCGGCGCATCGACGGCCAAATCAACATCGGCACGGGGCGCATTATCCCCCCGCGCCCGCGACCCAAACAAAATCACACGCCGCACACCCTCCATCGCGGCAATATCGCAGACAAGCTGTTCAATGGCGGGATGGAGGGTGATCTGAGTCATAAATTAGTCTTTCAAGAATGGTAAAATCCCCAAAACAACACCAATCGCCCCCAAAACAACGCTAATTATACCCAACCAAGTCCCAACTCGCACCGCCACCATAGGATGAAGCAAACAAGAGGAAATCCGCCCACAAAAACAATTAAAAGAAACTATTTCCAGACAATATTCCTGCTTAGTTTTCACACCACCGAGTTTATCGAGTTTATCACGATACCACTTACTCAGAACCATCACATTTTCATTTTCATTTATGGTTATTCTTGGTTTTTTATTATAGTCATCTAAAAAATTCTTATCGATCTGAAGTGCCTCACAAACGAAAGATTTATGATTGTTTTTATTAGTAACCTTTATAATAGGACGCGCTTGCGTTTTAAATAAGCTCTCAAAACTCTTCTCATCAATCCATACATGTCCGGCATCTATTTCAGAACGCAAGGCCGCGTGAATTTTATACTTATTGACTTTCCCCATCAATAAACCCTTGCTTTCGGCGGCACAGGTTCAACCTCGTCCGTCCGTGTTTCCATGATAACCGGGCGATAGCCGATTTTGGTTTTGCCGCCCTCGTCGATCCATGTGACCGTATGTTTATGCCACTTCGCATCGTCGCGGTCTTTGAAATCTTCCCGCGCATGGGCACCGCGTGATTCCTCGCGGTTCGCGGCGGAGTGCATCGTCACCACCGCTTGGGACAGCAAATTATCCAGCTCCAACGCCTCGGCCAGATCGGTATTAAACACCATGGATTTATCGGCAATCGCAAGATCGTCCTTGGCCGCATAACATTTGTCGATCAAGGCGACACCCTCGTTCAAAGTATCCCCGGTACGGAACACGGCAGCATGATTTTGCATGGTTTTTTGCATCTGCAACCGCAAGTCGGACACTTTCGTTCCACCCTTCGCATGACGCACTTTATCAAGCCGCTCCAGCCCCGCATCATTTTGAACAGGCTTATGCGCCGCGCCCGGTTTCACCGTTGCCGCCGCCTGAATCGCCGCCGCCCGTCCAAACACAACAAGATCAAGCAGCGAGTTCGACCCCAAACGGTTCGCGCCATGCACCGAAACGCACGCCGCCTCGCCGATTGCCATCAATCCCGGCACAATCGCATTCGGATCTTTGGCCGTCGGGGCAACCACCTCGGTTTTGAAATTCGTCGGAATCCCGCCCATATTGTAATGGACGGTGGGCAGAACGGGGATAGGCTCCCGCGTCACATCAACGCCCGCGAAAATACGCGCCGACTCGGCGATACCGGGAAGCCGCGCATGAATAATATCCGGATCAAGATGCATCAGGTTCAAATGAATATGATCCTTATGCTCGCCTACACCGCGCCCTTCACGGATTTCAATCGTCATCGAGCGCGAGACAACATCACGGCTGGCCAAGTCTTTCGCGCTCGGCGCATACCGCTCCATAAACCGCTCGCCTTGGGAGTTGGTCAAGTATCCGCCCTCGCCGCGCACCCCTTCGGTAATCAGGCAACCCGCGCCGTAAATCCCGGTCGGGTGAAACTGCACAAACTCCATATCCTGCAAGGGAAGACCAGCGCGCAGCACCATCCCCCCGCCATCGCCCGTGCAAGTATGCGCGGAGGTACAAGAAAAATAAGCGCGGCCATAGCCACCCGTGGCCAAAATCGTCTGATGCGCCCGGAAACGGTGGATCGTCCCATCATCCAAATTCCACGCCATCACCCCTAAACACTCGCCATTTTCCATGATGAGGTCGAGCGCGAAATATTCAATAAAAAACTCCGCCTTGTTTTTAAGCGCCTGCGAATAGAGCGTATGCAAAATCGCGTGCCCCGTCCGGTCGGCGGCGGCGCAGGTGCGCTGCGCCGTGCCCTTACCGTAATGCGTGGTCATGCCGCCAAAAGCACGCTGGTAAATTTTCCCCTCCGCCGTGCGGGAAAACGGAACGCCGTAATGCTCCAGTTCAATAATCGCCGGAATGGCTTCCTTGCACATATAGGCAATCGCGTCCTGATCGCCGAGCCAATCCGACCCCTTGATGGTATCGTAAAAATGAAACCGCCAGTCATCCTCGCCCATATTGCCAAGCGCCGCAGAAATTCCGCCCTGCGCCGCCACCGTGTGCGAACGCGTCGGAAACACCTTAGAAATCAGAGCAGTTTTAAGCCCCTTCTCCGCACACCCAAACCCGGCGCGAAGACCCGCCCCGCCAGCGCCGACAACAACGACATCATATTCATGATCAATAATTTTATATGCGTTAGTCATTTGATTTCTTCACCAAAAATTTTAAAAATACTTTTTAACCGCAGAGGCGCAGAGAACGCAGAGTTTTTATACCTATATCGCCACCCATTGCAGAATTCCAAATCCCACAGCAAGAAGCGCTACATAAAAAGTCATAGTAATATTTTCTCTAATCATTTTCTCATACGAGATGCCTTCTTTGCGTTTATCTATGTATATAGCATTAAGAAATATAAGGCTTACGCTAAAAAAACCTACTAAGGATTGAACCACAATACTGATGAAAGAACTTGATCCAGACTTATTAAAAGCGGCATCGATTTCATCACACAGATAAATCATAAAGAATAATGGCCCGAGCAGAATACTCGCATTAAACAAAAAATCCTTAACTTTTCTTTTTTTCTTGATCTTCTGTACCCGTTTGGCCAGCCCTTTCAAATCCACCTCCGGTTCCTTCACCATAGCCATATCCTTAAACCGCGAAGACGAAATAGTTTCTCTCTCCTCATTTTGATTATCTTGGCTCATTAAACTCTGTGTCCTCTGCGCCCTCTGCGGTTAAAAATCATACGCTAAAAACAACCTTCAAAACCGCTCCGACGCACACCGCGCCCGCGACCAGAAACGCCACCGCCTTCAGCCGCAAACTCACAGCCTTTATCTTTTCATCGGGTACATAATCCTCGATAATCTCATGACACCCGAGCGCGGCATGATAAAACACAGAAACGATCAAGATAATCATCAACCCCGCATTCACCGGCTGCTTCAGCCACCCCGTAAACTGGTAATAATCCGCGCCGATCAACGACACTATGCTGTAAACCAGCCACAGCACCAACGGCACATTCAAAAGCGCGGTCAACCGCAAGGTGATCCAATGCCTAGTGGACGTATGACAGCATTTATCTTTCATTTTTCATTCCTTACTACCGCAAAGGATGCAGAATTTTAAAATAAAAAAACCTACTTTGTTTTACTTTGTGTACTTTGTGTTAAAAAATTTTAAAACGCAAAGTAAGACAAAGTTATACAAAGTTTTTATTATTTTCTCTGCGCCCTTGCGATTAACTTTTAATCCTACAAACTAAACGCGCAATACCATGTCGAAACCGTCACCAATGCCGTCATCGCCAACACAGCATATCCCGCCCATGTCGCATGCCGAATATTAAACAGATACCCCATATCCCAGATCAAATGCCGCACCCCGTTAAACAGGTGGTAATAAAGCGCGACCGTCCAGCCCATCATCATAAAAATCCCAAGCGGTGAGGACACAAACCACCGAGCCGTATTATACGCCCCCTCGCCCATGGCCGCCGCCACGAGCAGCCACAAAACCATCAGCGTCCCCACACTCAAAGCCACCCCCGTAATCCGGTGAAGGATCGACAGAACAGAGGTCATCTGTGGACGGTAAACCTGTAAATGCGTCGACAAAGGCCTGTTGGCATTGGAAGACATAAAAATCCCTCGTGAAAGCGTTAAAAAACGCCTCCCCATCATAGGCCTTACTCGCATGATTTCAATAGGATTTATTTGGATTTTTGGCCATTAAAAAAATGCTGTCATCCTGAGCGACAGCGAAGGATCCCAAGGGGATGTTTCGCTACCGCTCAACATGACAATGCTGGAGCCGGAATTATGCCGCCGCCTTGGACTTAAGCTGGTTCTTAATCAGGTGCTCGGCGATCTGCACAGCATTCAACGCCGCGCCCTTCCGGAGATTATCCGCCACGCACCAGAAATTAAGACCGTTCTCCACGCTCGCATCCTCCCGAATGCGGCTGACATAAACGGCATCCTCACCCTGCGCCTCGATCGGGGTGATATAACCAAGCTCACTCTCGGTATCGACCACAACAATCCCCTTGGCCTTACGCAAAATCTTGCGCGCCTCGTCGGCGGAAAGTTCATTCTCAAACTCGACATTCACCATTTCAGAATGCCCGATAAATACCGGCACACGCACGCACGATGCGCACACCTTAATCGAAGCCCCGAGAATTTTCTTCGTCTCGGCCATCATTTTCCATTCCTCTTTCGTCATCCCGTCTTCCATAAACGTGTCGATCTGGGGAATGACATTAAAGGCAATCTGTTTCGGATACACATCGGGACGGGGCGTATCGTTCATAAAAACGCCCTTCGTCTGGTTAAACAATTCGTCCATCGCAGCCTTGCCCGTACCCGAAACCGACTGATACGTCGCCACAACCACGCGCTTGATTTTCGCAACGTCATGGAGCGGTTTCAGTGCGACCAACATCTGGATCGTCGAGCAATTCGGCACCGCGACAATATTGCGCTTGGCATAACCATCCAAGGCCTCCGGATTTACCTCCGGCACAACCAACGGCACATCCGGGTCCATACGGAACAGGCTGGTTTTATCAATCACGACGGAGTGTTTCGCGGCACGGGGCACAAACTCCTTCGACACATCCGACCCGGCGGCGGAAAAAACAATATCCGTCCCCTTGAAATCATACGTCGCCAGATTCTGAACCTTCAAGGTACGGTCGCCATAGGAAACCTCTTTCCCGACCGAACGAGCAGAAGCCAGCGCAACAACCTCGCTCGCCGGAAACTTGCGCTCATCAAGGATTTTCAGGACTTCCGTCCCGACATTGCCCGTTGCACCCACAACCGCGATTTTATAGCCCATAATTCACTCCCAATTTTGTCATCCCCGGCAGCGATCCTGCATAGCTTTAGCGAAGCAGGAGAGCGTGAACGGGGACCCGGCACAACATGTGCGCAGCTTTGCTGCGCTCCTTGTTTGTTGCCTGCCCCCCGCCTTCGCGGGGGTGACGATGTTTTATATTACAAGCATCTGTGATAATCTAAAACCTGTACTAAAAGCAAGATTTTCGTCATTCTTTTCACCCCACCCTCAAAATGACCCTCAAAACAGACACCCAGCAAATCGAAGACCTGAAAAAGGCCGTCCGCGAGGCCGATGCCCTCGCCGAGATGAAATCCAATTTCCTCGCCACCATGAGCCATGAAATCCGCACCCCCATGCAGACGATTTATGGCCTCCTGGAGCTAATCGCCGACGAAAAACCGGGCGAACGCATTGCCTCCATGACCGCCACCGCGCAAATGGCCGCCAGTGGGCTTTTGGAAATCCTCGACGATATTCTGGATGTCGCCAAGATGGACGCCAACAAAATGGAACTCGACATATTCGAGGTCCCCGTCCGCACCCTCGTCCGGGGCACGCTGGAGGCCCTGGCCGTTAAAGTTCACGGTATCGACGTGGAACTAAAAGACGACATCGCCGAAGACGTCCCCTTCGTCATCATCGGCGATCCCAAACGCCTCCGCCAGATTATTATGAATCTCGCCGGAAACGCCCTAAAATTCACGAAAAAGGGAACCGTCACCGTCCGCGTCACCAAAATACAAACCCTCCCCCTTGATCCCTCTCCCTTCAGGGAGAGGGAAAGGAGGGGCGAAGCCCCAACAGGGAGAGGGGGGCTAACCCTGCGCTTCGAGATCATCGACACCGGCATCGGCATGAAACCCGAAACCTGCGCCAAACTGTTCCAGTCCTTCACACAGGCCGACAATTCCACGGCACGGCAATTCGGCGGAACGGGGCTTGGCCTCTCGATCTGTAAAAAACTGACAGAACTGATGAAGGGCAAAATCGGTGTCGAAAGCACAGAAGGCAAAGGCTCGACCTTCTGGTTTGAAATCCCAACCGAAGAAGTCGGCACAAACGCAACGACCATCGAACTCCCCAAGCTGGACGGTATCTCCGTCCTATCGGTCGAAGACCACCCAAAAGGCGCAAAAGAAATCGTCAACTCCCTGCGCTCGATGGGAGCAAGCGTCGAAAGCTGCCCGACTTACGCCGAAGGGCTGGATCTCGCAGGACGCCGCCCCTTCGACGTGGCGGTCATCGACCAAGGCCTTCCCGACGGCCTCGGCCTAAACCTCATAAAGGAAATCATGGCCATCCGCCCCAATATGGGCTTGATTATGTACACCGTGCGCGACGACGCCGGACTGCAACACAGCTTGCAAGCCCTCGGCGTCACCTACCTGACCAAACCCGCCAGCCGCGCCGGCCTCGGCGAAGCCATCAAAGACGCGGCCAGCAAATCCATCCATATCGACATCACCGGCCCCTCGCGCCTCCTGATCGCCGAAGACACCCCCAGCGTGCGCGACATTCTCTCGCGGCAACTACAAAAAGTCGGCGTCGAAGCCGACTTCGTCGAAAACGGCCAAGAAGCCTTAACCGCTCTCAAAACCGGAAAATACGGCATCCTCATCACCGACCTCCACATGCCGGGCATGGACGGCTACGGCCTCGTCGCCGCCATCCGTGAAGGCGAAAAACAGGCGGAAAAACATTTCCCCGTCATCGCCCTGACCGCCGACGTGCAAATGGCACAACGCGACGCCTATATGCGGCACGGCTTTGACGAATGCCTGCTGAAACCGGTATCGCTCGGCCAATTCAGACGCCTCCTGATCCGGTGGGGATTGTTGCGCGAAAACCCGCAAGCGGCGCCGGACATAAAACCCGAAACCCCCGCGGCCTCAGCCATCGACAAAAACGCGGTGCGGGAACAAATGGGCGCACTGGACGACAACAGCATCGAAATGCTTGGCATGTTCGCGGAGATGACCGAGCCCCTGATAGCCGGATTAAAAACCGCGCAAAGCAACAATGATTACCACGCCCTGAAAGAAACCGCCCACAGCCTGAAGGGCGCGGCGCGCTCTGCCTGCTGTAACATCCTCGGCGATCTTGCGGCAAAACTTCAAGACGACGCCGAAAAGAAAATCAGCTCGATTGGCCTCATCGAAAAAATAGCGGCTGAATTTGAAAGGGCAAAAATGGAAATAAAAACGCTGAAGCCGGACTGACTACTGCACCGAGCCGCCAAAGCTCATACCGGCGAACATATCCGCGTTTTTCATCATCTCGACAAGCGTATCGCCAACAAGATAAGACCCCGTCGCCACCCCGATACCGATACCACCAACAAGAAGGCTATATTCGATAACGGTCGTCCCGCGCTGGTCTGTCAGGAATTCTTTCAATTTGTTTTTCATTTGAATAAAATCCCTTCTATAATTTACATATTCTTAATCATAGCACGAGAACTAGGGATAAGCAAACCTCACCCATGCCGCGCCGGGGATAAATCACTAACATATTGTTCTGAAACAGAAAAACCTCTTGAAAATAACTTATCCGCAATCAACCGCGCCGCGAAAAGGCCGCTGAGGATCCCGTGCGATCCATGCCCGGTGGACACATAAACCCCCTCCCTCAACTGCCCGGCAATCGGCAGGTGACCGGGCGTTGTCGTGCGAACGGCGGCGCGATGTCCCGTCACAACCAGATCCGCCGCCAGTTCCGGACACACCGCCTGCAATTTGGCCAAATTGTCCCCATCATCCTCCGGGATAATCTGCGTATGATCCAGCCAACGTTGAAACGTCGCGCCCAGCACATGCACCCCATCCACCGCCGGACTGAAATACCCGCCATAACAAAGACAGGTTTTAAGTTTTTGCGACGCAGCCCCTGCCTTGACCTGCGTGATCTGCCCACGCACGGCGCGCAAGGACAAATGCGCCGCCTCGGGAAAATTCATAACCCCCATCCCACAGGCAAGAATCACCGCATCGGCCTCGACCTCCCGCACATCCGCAATCGGTGTGTTCAAACGCACATCGATTCCCCGCACATAGGCTTCGCATAATTTCTGCGGCGACACCGTACCTGAATCAGGAATCCACAAGGCTTCATGCCCGACCGACACGCCCGCAATAACCGAGGCCTCCTCCCGACTAAGAATTTGTAAATCCACCCCACGCCACGTTGAAACCGCTTGCCGGAATCGCTTGGCTCGCTTCTCATCGGTCACCAAGTGCAACGCGCCGCACCGTTTCCAGTTCAGAATATTGTCATTCTTCGCCTTTGGCTCAGAATGACAAATCGCCCCAAAAGTCTCCAATGCCATTAAAAACGCCTCGGTATAAAACGAAGGCTCCGCCGACAGGCGCGGATTATACAGCCCCGTCGGATTACCCGAAGCACCCGGCGCAATCATGCTGCCCGCCTCATAAATCACGGGTGTCGCACCAGCGCGCTTTAATTCATACGCGCACGCCGCCCCCGCTAACCCCGCGCCGATAATCGCCACCTTCAAAGTCGCCTCCCCGTCAGCATATCCCGCTTGCGCCCATACCCCCGCACTTTATTCACCTCAAATCCCGCCGCCTGCAAACCGCGCTTAACAAACCCAGCCGCCGTAAAAGTCGCAAATGTCGCGCCCGGATTACTCAGCCGCGCCATATTTTGAAAAACCGTCTCCGACCACATCTCCGGATTACTGGCAGGACGAAAACCATCAAGGAACCAGCAATCAACACCCCCCGTCATCAACGGTATCGCCGCATTCACATCATCAAACACCAAGGTCAACAAGACATTATCGCTCATCTCAATACGGTGCGTTCCGGAACAATGTCGCGGATACTTTTCAAGAAAAAATTTCAACGCCTCCGGAAACAATTCGCGCCAGCGCACCAACGCCTCTTCAATTTTCAAAACACTCAACGGGTATTTCTCAATCGAAATAAACTCAAGTTTCTGACCGGAAACTGCCGTTTCGTTAAACAACTGCCACGCGCATAAAAAATTAAGACCTGTCCCGAACCCCGTCTCGGCAATGACAAACCGCTCCCGCCCCTGCCACCCTTCCGGCAGGCCATTCCCCTTCAAAAACACATGCTGCGTCTCCGCAAAACCATTTTCTGCGGAAAAATACACATCATCAAACTGTTTAGACCTTGGCGCGCCTGTCATTTTGATCCATATACTAGGATGTTGTCATTCTGAGCGAAAGCGAAGAATCCCATTCTGACGTTTAAAAAGGTCTCTGATACCATGAACCCCCTGCTTGAAATATCCCCGCTCCCCAATCACGCGCCGCCGTTCGATAAAATAGCAAACGAGCACTATATGCCTGCCGTGGAAGAGGGAATCAAACAAGCCCGCGCCAATATCGAGGCCATTAAAAACAATGCCGCCGCACCTGATTTTGACAACACGATTGCCGCGCTTGAATCCGCCTCCGAACTTCTGGGACAAGCCACCGGAATTTTTTATAACCAACTCGCCTGCATGGGCGGTGACGATCTTCAAGAATTGGCCGAAAAGATCGGCCCAGTTGGATCGAATTTCTCCACCGACGTCATTCAGGACGAAAAGTTATTCGCCCGCGTCAAGGCCGTCCATGACCGGATGGAAAAACTCACCCTGACCCCCGAACAAAAAACCCTCCTCGACGACACATACAAAAGCTTCGTGCGCGGCGGTGCCTTACTAAACGAGGACAAGAAAAAACGTCTGCGGGAAATCGACGAACAGCTTTCAGTCCTCAGCCCGATCATAATGAACAACGTCGTCAAATCGGCGGAAAGTTTCGAGATGATTATCGAGGACAAAAAAGACCTGTCCGGCCTCCCCGATATGGCCGTCACCGCCGCCGCGCACGAGGCCGAAGAACGCGGCCACAAGGGAAAATAC
>JBASFN010000235.1:0-6214 GCA_049653045.1 Alphaproteobacteria bacterium | reverse complement strand
CCCCCCGAGGGGGGGAGGGAAATATTGGGAGGGAAGGCGCTTGAGCGCCTTGCCTATGACGAGTTACTGGCGAACCAGTTGACGATGGCGCTGGTGCGGCACAGGCAAAAGAAACTCGGTGGGCGGGCGCTGAAAGGGACGGGAACTTTACGGCGGAAAATTCTCCCCGCCCTGCCCTTTCAACTCACTGGCGCGCAAGAACGATCGCTCAAGGAAATTGACGACGATATGGCGGGAAACACGCGGATGCTTCGCCTGCTTCAGGGTGATGTCGGCAGCGGAAAAACAATCGTCGCCTGCCTTGCCATGATGAACGCCGTGGAAAACGGGATGCAGGCCGCGCTTCTTGCGCCCACCGAAATTCTCGCCCGCCAGCACGGCGAAAGTTTCCGCCCGTGGCTGGACGCCGCCGGGATCGACTACATCATCTACACAGGCCGCGACAAGGGAAAAACGCGGGATGCGCTCCTTGAAAAAATCGCAAGCGGTGATGCCAAGATTATCATCGGCACGCACGCCATTTTTCAAGATGGCGTTGCGTTCAAGGATTTAGGACTGGCTGTCGTCGATGAACAACACCGCTTTGGCGTGCACCAGCGATTGATGCTCTCCGCCAAGGGCAAGGGCACGGATGTTTTGGTGATGACGGCCACGCCGATCCCCCGCACCTTGACCCTCACTGCCTATGGCGACATGGAGGTCTCCCGCCTTGATGAAAAACCGCCGGGCAGAAAACCTGTTGAAACTCTCCTGATCCCGGCGGAAAAAATGGAGGGCATGATTGACGGCATTGCACGGCAAATAAAAACCGGGGCGCGGGTCTATTGGGTTTGCCCCTTGGTCGAGGAATCGGAACTGATTGATCTCGCCGCCGCCGAAGAACAATACGACGTTCTAAAAGCGCGCTTTGGCGACCGCGTTGGGCTTGTCCATGGACGCTTAAAGCCCCTTGAAAAAGACGCGGTGATGCAAAAATTTGCAAACGGAGACCTTGATATTTTAGTGGCCACCACCGTCATCGAAGTCGGCGTCAACGTGCCAGAGGCCACCATAATGGTCATCGAACATGCCGAACGCTTTGGCCTGTCGCAACTCCACCAGTTGCGCGGGCGCGTGGGGCGCGGCGGCGATAAATCATATTGTTTTTTGCTTTATCACAATCCCTTGGGCGAAACGGCGAAAGAACGCCTGTCGATCATGCGGCAAACAGAGGACGGTTTCCTGATCTCGGAAAAAGATTTGGAGCTGCGTGGCGCGGGTGATGTGCTTGGCGTACGGCAAAGCGGGATGCCCGTTTTTCGCCTCGCCGATCTTGCCGTTCATGGCGACCTGCTCGCCGCCGCCAGAGACGATGTCAAACTGATTTTAAGCAAAGACCCCGAACTCCAGTCTCCACGCGGAGAGGCCTTAAGGGTTCTGCTCTATCTCTTTGAACGGGATCAGGCGATTCAATATTTGCGGTCAGGTTGATTTTTTGGGTGGGAGGGATTTCTTCAACTCCTCGACTTCCCTTTGAAGCGTATCAATCGTGCTGGTCAGGGTTTCGATTTCCTCGCGTCCCGGCATGCCATAGGCTCTAGCGTGCGCGTCGGAGCCTATGATGCGAGCCGGGATGCCGAGCGCGACTTTATGCGCCGGAACATCATTTGTTACCACGGAATTTGCACCGACTTTTGCGCCCTCGCCGATTGTGATGTTGCCAAGAACCTGCGCGCCTGCGCCGATCATGGCATTGCTTTCGATGGTGGGATGGCGTTTTCCATCGACGGAGCCGGACGCGCCGATGCCGCCCAGCGTGACGCCGTGATATATCGTGACATTGTCCTTGATGATTGTTGTCTGGCCGATGACAACGCCCGTGCCGTGATCGATGAACAGATTTTTGCCGATGCTTGCCTCCGGGTGGATTTCAACGCCGGTAAAAATCCGCGCAATATTCGCCATGAAACGCGCCAAAGCATGTAAGCCCATACGCCAGACCACGTTCGCGCAGCGATGGAGCGCAACCGCATGAAACCCGTTATAGGCGAACAGAACCTCGAAAAAAGTTGGCCTGGCCGGGTCGCGGGACTGGATGCTTTTTACAAGATCAAACATATCAAGTCCCTTCGTGGGTGTGCGACAGCGTTGACGGGCGCGGCATCGGGGCGACAATGCCCATCGACACCACCATCTTGACCGCATCGTCGATGCTCATATCCAGTTTCTTCACCTCGTGCCTTGGCAGGAACAGCATAAACCCGTTGACCGGGCTGGGCGCGGTTGGCACAAACACCGTGACAACCTCTTCAATCCCCGAAGCGCTTTTGATGTCGCCATTGGGAATGCTGGTGACAAAGCCGATTGTCCATGCACCGGGGCGCGGGAATTCCACCAGAACAACCTCGCGGAACGCCTTCGCCTGTGACCCGAGCAAGGTTTCGATCACTTGCTTCACCGCGTTATAGAGCGTTCGCATGAACGGCATTCGCGTCATAATAAATTCGGAAACGCCGATAAATACCCGCCCGAGAATATTCGAGGCCAGCCACCCCGCGCCGATAAAAAACAGGACAGATAAAATCACGCCGCTGCCCATGAAAACACGGTAATGCGGCAAGATGCCATCAACGACGCCATCCACGAACGTCACAAACGCATAAGCCAGATAAAGCGTGATAAAAACAGGTGCCGTCACCATGACGCCCGTCAGGAGATAACGGCGAACAGCACGGACGACAAGATGGAAGGAAAGCGCGGCGCGCCTTTTCACTGTATTGCCGATGGTTCTCTTTTCCTGCATGGCATGGCTCTTTTCAAATAAGATGCCCCGCTTCACAGGCGAAGCAGAAATGGTGACCGCGGTGGGATTCGAACCCACGACCCCCTGATTAAAAGTCAGGTGCTCTACCGGCTGAGCTACGCGGTCGTCCGGAATTGACGCACATTATGGATTTAATCCCGGCACGTCAAGCGCAGTTACCGTTATTTCTGAAACTTTTTCCTTAGTTTTTCAGCCACTTGCGGGGTGACAAATTCCTCGACATCCCCCCCAAGGCTGCAGATTTCCTTGACGAACGAGGCCGAAACGAATTGCCACTTGTCTGAGGCCATCAAAAAGACGGTCTCAATCGAGGGGTCAAGCTTGGCGTTCATGCCCGTCAGCTGGAATTCGTATTCAAAATCCGACACCGCCCGCAGCCCCCGGAAAATGCAGGACGCCTTCATATCGCGGGCAAATTGCACCAGCAGATTGGAAAAAGGCAGAACTTCGATTTCGCACCCTTTTTCATGCATGGTGGCAATATCGCCCCTGACCATCGCCAGACGCTCCTCGATCGAGAAAAGCGGGCCTTTCCGGGCGTTGTCCGCAATACCGATGACGAGTTTATCGACCAGATGGCTGGCGCGGCGTATCAGGTGCAAATGCCCCTTGGTCACGGGATCGAATGTGCCGGGGTAAACGCCGATCAGATGTTTAGAGGTCTTGGTCATGCGGGGGACTGTAGCATGCCGCTTTACCGGCTAAAAGCCCCGGATGCGGACGGGCGTTCTAGGCTAACGCCTTGATATATATTGTATTATTGATGTCCTTCAGTTTGAATTCATACGAATTAACCTTTTCGGATGATTGTTCGGGCGGAATAGTCCGTTTGTAGGGGTTTTCAGTGCGGCGGGGGGACGGTTGAAACCGACGATAAAGTATAGGAAATTATTCATAATTTGTCAAGGGGGGTGCTCCTTTTTCCTTAGAGCGTCATGTTGAGCGCAAGCGAAACATCCCGCCGGGATCCTTCCCCTGGCCTTCGCCGGGGTCAGGATGACACAGATTTCTTATAAAATATTTTCACCACGAAGGGCACGAAGAACACGAAGTTTTTAACGATCCGTCATTGCGAGGAAGCGGAGCCAACGAAGCAATCCATCTGTCTGTTTTCTGGATTGCTTCGCCTTTGGCTCGCAATGACGAGTACCCTCACCCTGCCCTCTCCCTGAAGGGAGAGGGTTTAGTCTTCGGAGGTTTCGGGGATGGCGGAGTCGTCGTTTTGATCTTCCGCCTCATCGCCCTCTTCCTGCACCAGCCAGGCGACGGAGACGACGTTTTCGTCGGGGGCGACTTTGAAGACGGTGACGCCTTGGGCGCTGCGGCCTGTGACGCGGATGTTTTCTACCGGAGTGCGGATGAGTTGCCCCTTGTCCGACACCAGCATGATTTGATGATTGTCGGTGACGGGGAATGTTGCCACCACCGCGCCACCATTTTTCTCGGTGAGGGCCATGTTGGTCACGCCCTGCCCGCCCCGGCCGGAAATCCGGTATTCGTAGGCGGAGGTGCGCTTGCCGAAGCCCTTGTTCGAGACGGTCAGTAACAATTGTTCCTTCTCCAGCATTTCGCGGTAGCGATCATCGGGGAGTTGATAGTTGGTATCGACGGTTTCGCCTGCGCTCTCGTCGGAGGCATCAACCGATGCGCCCTCGTCCGCGCCGATCATTTCCCCGGCACGTTTCAAGTATGCGTCGCGCTCTTCCGGCGTGACCTCCAGATGTTTGAGCACGGACATGGATATGACCTCGTCGCCGTTGCCCAGTTTAATGCCGCGCACGCCCGTGGACGTTCTTCCGGCAAAGACGCGGATTTCCGTGACGGGGAAGCGGATGGCCTTGCCCGCCTTTGACGCCAGCATGATGTCTTCGTCGTCGCGGCAGATTTTAACGGACACGAGTTTTTCATCGTTTTCCAGTTTCATGGCGATCAATCCGTTGGCGCGGATATTTTTAAAGTCGGTCAGTTTGTTCCGACGCACGGAGCCGTGCGATGTCGCAAACATGATGTCGAGATTGTCCCAGACATCTTCGTTTTCCGGCACGCGCAAATACACATTGACGTTTTCACCCGCCCCGAGCGGCAGCATATTCACCAGTGCCTTGCCCCGGCTTTGCGGGTTGCCGAGCGGAACTTGATAGACCTTCATCCGGTGGACAAGCCCCTTGGACGTGAAAAACAAAATCGGCGTGTGGGTCGAGGCCACGAACAGGTCGGAGACGAAATCTTCGTCCTTGGTCGCCATGCCGGAGCGTCCCTTGCCGCCACGTTTCTGGGCGCGGTAGGCATCCAAAGGCACGCGCTTGATGTAGCCGCCATGCGTGATGGTGACCACCATATCCTCGCGCTGGATCAGCGATTCAATGTCCATTTCAAATTCGGAGTCGATGATTTCCGTGCGGCGCGGCGTGTCGAATTTTTCTTTGACCTCTTTCAGTTCATCCACCAAGACCTGTAGCAGTTTTTCGCGGCTGGCGAGGATGGCGAGATATTCGGCGATCTGGTCGGTGATTTCTTTCAGCTCGCCGCCGATTTTATCGCGCTCTAACCCCGTGAGGCGATGCAAACGAAGATCGAGGATGGCCTTGGCCTGCGCCTCGGACATTTTATAGTTGCCCGCTTCGTCGATTCCGTATTCGGGATCGTCGATCAAGGCGATGAGCGGCGCGACATCCCCGGCCGGCCATGGTTTTGCAATCAGTTGTTCGCGGGCGGTCTGCGGGTCTTTTGCGGCGCGGATCAGGGCGATAATTTCATCAATATTGGCGACGGCAACAGCGAGGCCAGCCAAAATATGGGCGCGTTCGCGTGCCTTTCCCAGTTCATAGGCGGTGCGGCGGGTGATGACCTCCTCGCGGAATTTCACGAAGGCCTTAATCATGTCCTTAACCAGCATGGTCTGGGGCTTGCCGCCCGACAGTGCCACCATGTTGCAGGCGAAGTTGGTTTGCAAAGCCGTGTGTTTATAAAGCTGGTTCAGCACCACATCGGCGTTGGCGTTGTTTTTCAGTTCAATCACGATGCGAACGCCGTCGCGGTCGGATTCGTCGCGGATCTCGGAAATGTCCTCAACGATTTTTTCTCTGGCCACTTCGCCCAGACGCTCCAGCAATTTACCCTTGTTCACCTGATAGGGGATTTCATGGACGATGATCGCCTCGCGCTTACCCATTTCTTCGGTAGAGGTTTTGGCGCGCATGGTGACGGAGCCGTTGCCAGTGTGGTAGGCGTTGCGGATACCGTTGCGCCCCAGGATTTGCGCGCCCGTCGGGAAATCGGGACCGGGGATGATGGCGTTGACTTCCTCGGTGCTCAAATCGGGGTTGGCGACCATGGCGACGCAGGCATCCACCACCTCGCCCAGATTATGCGGCGGGATGTTGGTGGCCATACCGACGGCAATACCGCCCG
>JBASFN010000234.1:0-7521 GCA_049653045.1 Alphaproteobacteria bacterium | reverse complement strand
GGAATGACGACCTAAGCAGATTTACCTAAAAACGTCCACAGAACACACTCAAAAAACGAAAGCAATTTCAATGGCTTACAAAAACGCCCCTTAACAGAGCCTCAGAATGTGCAGGGCGCATAAAAAGATGTTACAATAATAAAAGAAAAAAGAAATTTACTAAAATTTTATCTATTACGGCGTTAAAATGATAGAAGTGGTGGGACTTTAAAGTGAACGGCGTACGAGCTAGAAAAATTCTAAGCTATGTAGTGCTGCCTCAGATCATTCCGAGGGCGCGTACCCTTTTCACGTCCGGATTCGGGCACATCGCCTTTTTAATGGCCAGCATTTACGGCAGCGTGCGCCTTCTGCCCCCCGGTCACGCCTATCTCGACCCCCGAAACATGGGAAAATTCGGCATCCATCACGTCATCGCCGAAGCCGCGAACAATCTTGTCCTCACGAGGAAAAACGCGGATCAAATTTTGATATTCTTCACGATGCTCTCGGGCGTTGTTGTTCTGGCCGCGCAGCTGGTATTGCTGATTTATGGCCTGATCGGGCCATACCTGTTCAAGCACGCCCTCGCCGCCTCTATTTTCTTGACGCCCGATCCGACCGGAAGCGCTACGGCAATAGACCTCGCCTTCCTCGTGCTGGATCAGGTTTTCGGCATTCCAGATATGTTCTGCACGGCGGGTGGAATGTGCACGGCCATCAATCCGACGCTCCCCACCCCCTTCCATGTCGGCTTCCACGAGATGCTGAGATTTTACTCCCTTGGCATGTTGCTGATCGGCGTTATCATCTTTCTCTATTACGTTGTCGTCATCGTCGGCGAAACCGCAACGACAGGCCACCCATTCGGCCAGCGTTTTCAAAATATCTGGTCGCCGATCCGGCTTGTCATGGCCATCGGCCTGTTGGTTCCGATCAACTGGGGTCTGAACAGCGGACAATATATCGTGCTCTACGCCGCGAAATTCGGCTCCGGACTCGCAACCAACACATGGCTCCAGTTTAACAACACCATCGCCACCGCCGGAATATTTGCGGGCGGAAGCGCGGCCAACCCGAGCGGCGAACGCGACTCCCTGCTGGCCAAACCAAACCCGCCAAGCATCATGCCCCTCGTTCAGGCCATGACCATGGTTCATGCTTGCGCCTATGCGTACTGGAAGATGGATCCGGAAATCGCCAACAACAGCCCCAAGCCGCCCGCAGCAGGATTCTACATCAAGCCCTATCTCGTGAAACTGCCCATGCCGTGGATGACCGATACCACGGAGCGACTTGAGGTCACGGCCGGAACATCCTACACCGCAGCCCTTGATTTCTACGGCAACAGCGACATCATAATCCGCTTTGGCCGCTATGACGCGGGCAACACCAACCACGATCAGGAAAAAGGCCATGTCGCGCCTTATTGCGGCGACATCCGCATTCCGATCACCTACTTAAGAAACCGGGGCGCGGGCGCAGCCGAAGGCGGCCCGAACGCCATGCAGGAATTTTATTTCAATCTCGTGCGGGACACATGGTTCCTCGACGAAGCCTCACTGATTACGGCTCTACCGCACCGCTTCATGGAACTGGCCATCAACATCGAACCGCACGACCAGTGCAATATCGGTTGCGGCCTCGCGGAACTTCCGGCCTGCGGCGGAGCCAACGCGGCCTGCAACCACGAACAACCCTCCGCCACGGCGCGGCAAGCCTTAATCAACGACTACGACGCCATGCTGCGGACACAAGTCACCACGGCGTGGAACACCTACAACACAACGGCAACAGATATACAAATCTCCGGTGAAGTTTTGGATCGCGGCTGGGCGGGCGCGGGAATCTGGTACAACATAATCGCCGACATCAACGGCGCGTTTATCACATCCATCACCGCCATACCCACATTCGAATCATACCCGAGCATCATGGAAAAAGTCCGAGAGGAAAGACGGAAAAACGACACCGACCCGTCCTCGACGAAGCAATTCAACCCCAACCTCGCCGATGGCCACGCCGTAGGAATCGACGGCATCCAGAACAGCACCCACATGGCGCAAAAACTGAACGATTTTTTCCTGTGGTGGAACAAGGACGACCCGGCAATGTCCAAGGCGGATAAAACCGTCAGCGGCGGCGCCTTTCAAGACACGATCAACAACATATTCGGAATTCACGGCCTGTTCGCCATGCGCGGCGAAAACGCCAGCATCCATCCGCTCGCCCAGCTTGCCGCCCTCGGAAAAGTTCTGGTTGACGGCGCAATCACCCTGATCGGCGTTTCAACGATCTCGGGCGGCATCGGCGGCGCGTTGCGCCAGAACGCAAAAACACAAGATGTAGGCGGCGTGGCCGAATTTATGAGCGGCCTGTCCATGAGCGTTGCCTACCTGCTATTAACCGTCGGCATTCTCCTCTATTATGTGCTGCCGTTCCTGCCGTTCGTCTATTTCTTCTTCGCCTTCGGCACATGGGTCAAAAGTATTTTCGAAGCCATGGTCGGCGTTCCACTATGGGCACTCGCGCACCTGCGCCTCGACGGCGAAGGACTTCCCGGCGACTCGGCCTCAAACGGATATTTTCTGATCTTTGAAATTTTTGTCCGGCCTATCCTCTCCGTCTTCGGATTGATCGGCGGCGTATTGATCTTGACCGCGCAAGTCAGAATGTTAAACGTCATCTGGCCTCTGGTCATCAGCAACCTGACGGGCTTTGAAGGATACGAAACCACCGGCGACGGCACGCAAGCGAAAATCGCCTTCGCCGGATTCAAGGTTCTACCGAAAAACACCATCGACCAGTTTTTCTTCACGGTCATCTACACAATGGTTGTCTACATGATGACGACCGCGTCCTTCAAACTCATCGACAGAATCCCCGACCAGATATTGCGCTTCATGGGCGCGGGCGTTTCGTCCTACTCCAGCATCAACCCGGATGGAACCGAAGGCCTGACACGCTATGCGGCGTACGGCGGCATGACCGTCGCCCAAAACGTCACCGGCGGCCTGCGCGGATTGTCACAAAGCATGGGCGGCACATTCGGCAAAGAATTAAGCACCTGGGCGGCAAAACAACAACCGACAAAATAATGATGAAAAACACATAGAACAAACATGGCAACGATTACAAGAAAACAGTTTTTAACCTACACAATACTTCCGGGGTTTCGCCACCGGATACAGGATCTGTTTTTTGCCGGTTTTAACTACATTCCTTTTTTCATCGCGCTCGTCTATCAAACGGTAAAATTACTGCCGCCCGGCCACGCCTATCTTAATCCCGCGAACATTGGCCGTTTCGGCATCCGCCACGTCATCGCCGAAGCCGCAAACAATCTGGTCGTCAGCCGAAAAAATCTGGATCAGATCGCGCTGTTTCTGTTGGTTCTGCTCGGCCTTGTCATCGTCATCATCCAGATTTTAATGCTGGCGGTCACCTTGCTTTTCCAGCCCGCCTTTGCGGGCATCGCCATGCCCACCAACTTCGCCGGGTTCTTTATAACCGCAACGCCGGATCAAGACCTTGCCATGATGCTGCTCGATCTGATCTTCGGCGTACCGAACATGTTCTTCTCCTGCGTCAGCACAGGCGGAAACTGTCAGGACATCAACGGCGACGCTATCGTCAATTCAACGAACACTTGGATATTGCAAAATCTCGGCTATCCGTTCCCCATCCACATAGCCCTGCACGCCATGTTCCGGATTTACAGCCTTGGCCTTCTGGTTGTCGCCACGCTGATCTCCCTCTATTTTATAACGACCGTCGCCCTTGAAACGGCGCAGACGGGAACGGCCTTCGGCAAACGCTTTAACCGCCTCTGGGCACCGATCCGTATCGTCGTCGCTTTTGGCCTTCTAATGCCGATAGGAACGCCAGGCGCAGGCGCAGGCGCAGGCGGCATGAACTCCGCGCAATATATCGTGCTCTACGCCGCCAAATTCGGCTCCGGCTTTGCCTCGAACGGCTGGAACATCTTCAACAGCGCCATGACCGATACCTACCTGGGGACTGAAACAAATCTCGTCTCCACCCCGAACCCGCCCGAAATGGCGGGTATCTTGCAATTCACATACACCGCCGCCACCTGCGGCTGGCTGGAATGGATTAAAAACGGACAGTGGATAACGCCATACGTCGTCAGGGACGCGCTCGCCAACCCACCCAACATGTTATTCGCCAACGCGGCAGGCGCAGGCGGCGGCGGAAGCACAAAAGCGACCTATGATGATATTATTACCTTCATAGAAGGCGACGCAAATATCGTTGTCCGCTTTGGAGTAATAGACGAAACAAACCTATATAAAGGCCACGTAAAACCGGTGTGCGGTGAAATCATCATCCCCCTGTCTGATCCGCGCCCCGTCGGCACTGCGGAACCCGGAACAGAACTCCTGCAACGCTATTATGTGTTCATAGTCCAAGAAATGTGGGCGGATATTTTCACAAACAACTACGGAACATTTGCCGGAGGATTTTCAGACGTCTATCCCTTATATCACGCAAACAAATACGTAAGATGCCCCGCCGCACCAAGCCAGCATTGCGGTGCAATTCCCGGCCCGCCCCCGGCAAACTTCAGAAGCCAATTATATGACTTCTACAAACAAGATATACAAAACGCGATTGATGCCTCTGTACAGGCGCAAATCAATTCGGGAACATGGGCTGTCGGTGCCGCCCTACAAAATAAAGGCTGGGCCGCCGCCGCCATCTGGTACAACAAGGTCGCCGAACTGAATGGTGCGATCACCGAAGCCTCGGCCAACGTACCGATCGTAACCCTCTGGCCCGTCGTCATGGAATATGTCCGCGAGGAAAAACGCCAGCATGACGGTGGCGTATCCATGAGCGAACGCTTCAAACCCGAACTCGGCGGCAAAAACGACGTTCAAATGCAAAAAACCTACGATGCCGACTTCGCCATGGCCATGTGGGATGCGTTTAACTACTGGCAGGAGGGAGGCTTCGCAACCACATCACACACCCAGCCCACCGGCAACGTCGTCATCGATGGTGTCAACGCCGTCTTCGGAACCAGCGGCCTCTACAGCATGCGCCGCAACCCCGACGTCCACCCCCTCGCCCAGCTTGTCGGCGTCGGACGCTCACTCGTATTCAACGCGATCAACATGCTCGGCTACGCCACCGCAGGCGCGGGCGCAGCGGCCATTGCATCATCCTTTGAAAACTTTATCGGCTCGAGCCTCGGCGCGGCCTCCGGCTTCCTTGTCTCGGTCGTGATGATAACCTTATCCGCCGGATTCATTCTTTATTACGTCGTCCCCTTCCTGCCCTTCATCTATTTCTACTTTGCCGTCGGCGGATGGTTAAAGGCGATATTCGAAGCCATGGTCGGCCTTCCCCTCTGGGCACTTGCTCATATCCGGATCGACGGCAACGGCCTGCCCGGATCGGCGGCGGTCAACGGCTACTTCCTGATCTTCGAGATATTCGTGCGACCTATATTGATCGTCTTCGGATTGCTGGCCAGCATCTCGATATTCTCGGCCATGGTCTATGCCCTCAATCAGGTCTGGGATCTGGTCACCTCCAACCTGTCCGGCTTCGACGTTGAATCGGAAACAAAAGGCGTCGGCGCGTCCATCGGCGAATATTTCCGCTCCGCCCTCGACGAATTCATGTTCACGGTCATCTACGCAATCGTCGTCTATATGATGGGAATGTCCTCGTTCAAACTGATCGACCAGATCCCGACGAACATCCTGCGCTGGATGGGTCAGAGCGTGGCCACGTTCAACGACTCGAAAGAAGCCGCCGCCGAAAATATGGTCAGCACCGCATCGGTCGGCGCGAACCAGGCCATTCAGGGCATCGGCGGCAGCCTGAATCAGGCAACCCAGTTAGCCGCAAAAACGAAAACACCCTGAACACGGAACACATAGAAACGACATGAATGCAAAAAAATGGCCGTCACGTATAGAAAAGTCCTGAAATACACGCTCCTGCCGGGCTTTATTCCCCGGCTCCGTGGACTTTTTACGGCCGGTTTCGTGCATATATCGTTCTGCATGGCACTCGTCTATCAGGCTGTCCGCCTGTTGCCGCCGGATCATCCCTACCTCGATCCGCGCAATATGGGACGCTTTGGCATCCGCCACGTCATCGCCGAAGCCGCGAACAATCTGGTCATCAGCCGGAAAAACATCGATCAAGTCGCCGTCTTTTTCCTGATCCTCGCCGGGATCAGCCTGCTGCTCGCGCAACTTGTCCTGCTAATCGTCGCATTCGTCGCCCAGCAACCCGCGCTCGCCGCCATCGTGCCGTCCATACAAAACATTGTGGGCGTGGCATCGATCTACGGACACGGCGGACCAGGAGATCAAGACGTCGCCTTCATCATCCTTGACCGCGTTTTCGGTCTGGTCGGAATTTACGATTCCTGCATTTCCACCGGCGCGCAATGCACAGACCTGAACGGAAACAACCTCACAGACCCCGGAGCCGCCTATCCCTTTGCAACCCATCTGGCGTTGCACGGATTGCTCCAGTTTTACACGCTTGGAATATTCATCGTCTCCATCATCGTAATTATCTATTTCGTTATCACCATCGTTGGCGAAACCGCCGTCACCGGCTCACCCTTCGGCCAACGTTTCAATCACACATGGGGGCCTGTCCGGTTGATTATGTTCTTCGCCCTGCTCGTGCCCTTAAATATCGGCGGACAGAATGCGGGACTAAACGGCGCGCAGCTTGTCACCTTCTGGTCGGCAAAACTCGGATCAAACTTTGCAACAAACGCATGGGGCTATTTCAACGGTGTCCTGACCGGGACATATCTGGGACAGACCGCAGACCTTGTCGCCGTAACAAATTTTCCAGAGGTCAACTCCCTCGTCCGCTTCATGTTCGTGGCCATGACGTGCAAGATCACCGAAGAATATGCCTATAACGAAGCCTACCAACCCGACGGAATTCAGGCCTATATCGTCCGCGATGCCCTGTCGAACGGCATGTTTGCGGGCAACAACTGGATGGAACTCAACGGCACATCCTTCACGCAAGCCCGCGATTTTGCCAACAACGGAAACATTGAAATCCGCTTCGGCGTAAGAAAAGATAATGACGAGGAATACGCGCTCGAAAGAGGCCACGTCAAACCCTTCTGCGGCACATTAACCGTTCCGATTACCTCGCTCGACACACCCGGCGCAGGCGTTCCCGGATCGCAAGGCGTCCAGCAATTATACTACGAAATGATCCAGCAGATGTGGCAAGACCCCCAGATCGTAGAAAACGCCGCCTGCATCCGCAACAAGGTCATGCAACTCAGCCACGAACCCGGCTGCACGCAATGGCCCGATTTCGCATGGGCACAAGGCGTAGTTGAGCAGTGGCAAAATTACATACGCAACAACATCCCACCCCTACTCAACCAGCAGGTCAATAACAGCGACTGGGGCGTCAGCCCGCGCCTTCTGGCGGCCGGATGGGCGGGCGCCGCGATCTGGTACAACCGCATCGCGCAGGTCAACGGCGAATGGGCCGATGCCGTCATGGGCATTCCCT
>JBASFN010000233.1:0-5806 GCA_049653045.1 Alphaproteobacteria bacterium | reverse complement strand
GCTGTATATAGACGGCGACGCACTAAAAATATCCGAGTTCGTAGGATTAGCCATATGTAGCACCCTCTTTTATCAACCGCCCCTTTGTGTCCTTTTTTATGCCGGACAAACATTAAGAGACGGTTACACCATTACCGAAAAACATTTTTTTATATTTTTATACTCACGCCCATGATAAATGAATCAAGGAAACCCGGCAAGAAATTTATCCAAAATCATATATAACATGTTGAAAAATCAAGGAATTTTGACGGTTGACCTGAGTGCCGTGACGCATAATTACGGCATTCTGAAGGAGCAGGCAGGCTCCGGGGTCAAAGCAGGGGCGGTATTAAAGGCCAACGCCTATGGTCTTGGCGCGGCCGAAGTCGGTAAGGCTCTGTTCAAGGCCGGGTGTAATGATTTTTTCGTATCCTCGCCCGAAGAGGGGAAAATTTTGAGGAGGGCATTGCCTGCCCCCCGGATTATGGTGCTGAACGGCTTTTACGACAGCGTCGCCGAGTTATACGCCAAGGATAATCTTATCCCGATGCTCGGGAGTTTCATCGAAATCGAGCACTATAAAAAACTGGGTCAGAAGCAGGGTAAAAAATTACCTGCGTTTTTAAGTTTTAACACCCGCATGAATCGCCTCGGCCTTGGCAGCGTCGAAACGGAAAAACTCCTGAGTGAAATGCATATGCTGGAGGGAATCGATGTGATCGGTATAATGAGCCATTTCGCCTGCGCCGATGAAAAATCTCACCCACTCAATGAAACCCAGTATGAAGTTTTCAACAAAATAGCGCAGCATTTTCCGGAGGCTGAAAAATCTCTGTGTAATTCCTCGGGCATTTTTCGGGACAAAAAATATCACTATAACCTATTGCGTCCTGGCATGGCGTTATATGGCCTCAATCCGACGCCGGAAGCCGCAAATCCGATGCGCGCCGTTGTTCATCTCGATCTGCCGGTCATGCGCGTGCGGATTGTTTATGCCGGGGCAAGTGTTGGCTACGGTGCTACATGGAAGGCCGAAAAAGACACGCCGCTTGCCACTGTGTCCGCTGGGTATGCCGATGGCATATTCCGCTCGTTAAGCAATCGCGGCGCGCTGTACTGGAAGGGGCATCGTTGCCCCATTCGCGGGCGCGTCTCGATGGATTTGACGACGGTGGATTTATCCGAAATCCCTAAAAAGGAACGTCCGCGCCCCGGTGATTCTATGGAATTCATCGGCGAGCATCAAAGTGCCGACGCCATCGCCCTAGACGCCGGGACAATCGGATATGAAATCCTAACGGCCTTGGGGCATCGTTACAAAAGGGAATATGTCTGAATTATTTGCCCGGCATCATTCGCATGGCATCCGGCAGGTCGGCATCGGAAAGCGGCGCATAATTTTCGTAAACATCGGGTGGCATCCGGAAATCCCACCATTCCTGCGGCAAGGGCTGGAGCGGTAGCCCCAGAGCCGCCGCCGCATTCACCATCGTCCCCTCAAGGAAGGAGCGATTGCGAAGAACATCTGGTGAAAGATTTTTATGTTTGCGGTGCGCCGGGTTTTTGTCCGGGCCGGAGTCTCTGGCCATAAAATCAAACGGCGTTCCCATATCTATGGGATTGCCGCCGGGTGTTTCTAAACTTATATCGACGGCCATCCCCCGTGGATGCCCCCCCATGCCGGGCATGGACAGGAGCCTTTCGGAAAGCCAGCGCGGGTTGTCCTTAACCTTTTTCGTCCGCAGCATGGCTTCCTGTGCGTCGATCGTTCGCAGCCCATCATGCAGCACATAGCGCAGCTTGTGGGTATTAACGCAGTCTTGCGCCGCCCGGAGGACAATATTGGCAAGGTCTTGGTGAAGCCAGCATTTGGCCTCTGGCCTGTAAATTCTTTCACCGAACAACAGGTTGTCGGGCTGGGCATAGGCGACGGCAACCCTGAGTACGCCGTTTGCTGCGGCATCATTCATACAGACAAGATTTTCGGGATCAATGCGTTTCATAAGGTTTTTCCGTGTAAATTCAAGGCGGTTTGAGGCGTTTGGCTCTGGACGCTTGCGTCCGTTTCCTCTAATATCCAAGCCCTGAATGATAAGGCAAAACCCGATGCAGACAAAGTCAGAAAATATGCTCGCAGAAAGAAGCCCGGCGGTTGCCTTCCTCACGAATTTTCTACCCGATATATGCCAGACATTAGGTCATACGATTATGACCTTGCTCCAGCGCATCGGCGAGCTTTCCGTTTTTATTGGGAAATCAATTCTGCACTGTTTCACGCCGCCTTTTTTCCCGAAACAGATCCTGCGCCAGATCATCGACATCGGCTATTACTCGCTGCCCGTCGTTGGCATGACGGCGTTATTTACCGGAATGGTTCTCGCCTTGCAAAGCTATACGGGCTTTACGCGCTTTAACGCCGAGAGCGCCATTGCGGGTGTGGTGGTTCTCTCCGTCACCCGTGAGCTGGCTCCTGTGCTCGCGGGATTGATGGTGGCTGGCCGCGTTGGCGCGTCCATCGCCGCCGAAATCGGTACGATGCGCGTGACCGAACAGATCGACGCGATGACGACCCTCTCCGTCAACCCGTTCAAATATCTAATTGCGCCGCGTGTGATCGCGGGGACATTGATGTTGCCCATTCTCGTGTTCATTGGCGATGTTATTGGCGTGTATGGCGGCTATATCGTTGCTATTTACAAACTTGATTTTTCCGCCGGAAGCTACCTGACCCAGACATGGGACATACTGGAAACGATGGATGTTGTCTCCGGCCTCGTCAAGGCGGGCGCGTTCGGTTTTATCGTCTCCGTCCTCGGCTGTTACAACGGCTTCAACTCCGAACGCGGCGCACAAGGCGTGGGCGCGGCGACGACGAACGCTGTCGTTTCCTCCTCGATTATGATCCTGCTATTCAACTATCTCCTGACACAGGTGTTTTTCTCGTGACCCTCGACACCTCACCGCCGAAATTAAAACTGACCGGTGTCAAAAAACACTTCGGCAGTAAAATTGTTCTTGATGGCGTTGATCTCTCCGTCGAAAAGGGAAAATCCCTCGTCGTCATCGGCGGCAGTGGAACGGGGAAATCCGTGATGCTGAAATGCATACTCGGATTACTGAAGCCCGATGCCGGGATCATCATGGTGGATGGCCATGACGTTACAAATTTGCGTGGGCGCGAGCGCGATGAGTTGATGTATAAATTTGGTATGCTATTTCAGGGCGGCGCGTTATTCGACTCACTGAAGGTCTGGGAAAACGTGGCCTTTGGCCTTATCCACAGCCGGGGCATGTCCCGGAAAGAGGCATGGGACATCGCCATCGAAAAAATAGTCGCCGTTGGCCTCAAGCCCGAAGTCGGCAATCTCTACCCGGCGGAATTATCGGGCGGGATGCAAAAACGCGTCAGCCTCGCCCGCGCCATCGCCGCAAAACCGGAAATTATTTTCTTCGACGAACCAACAACGGGTCTTGATCCCATCATGGCCGACGTGATTAACGATTTGATCGTGCAATCGGTGCGGGGCCTCGGCGCGACGGCTCTATCCATCACGCATGACATGGCTTCGGCGCGCAAGATTGCGGATCATGTGGCGATGATTCATCTAGGTAAAATCATCTGGCACGGCTCGGTCAAAGACCTCGATAATTCCGGTAGTGAATATGTTGACCAGTTCATCCATGGCCGCGCAACGGGACCAATCACCCGGCGGGTAGCGTAAAATCATGGTTCACGCCAGGAGCGCAAGGTTTATCGCAAGGTACGCAAAAAATAAAAAAAACAGTGCGATCCTGGCGAATTCTTTTGCGTCCTTTGCGTGAACAAGAAAACGAGAATTTTTTAAGATGAAGTACCTGAAATACGCATTTCTCGGCCTGTTTTCCCTCGGCATCATGGGGTTAATCGCCGGGGTATTTTTGTTTTCCTATATCCTGAATTATTACGGCAGCGACCTGCCGGATTACAGCCAGCTCAAGGAATACAAACCCCCGATCATCACGCGCATTTATGCGGGCGATGGACGGTTGATGGCGGAATTCGCGCAGGAACGCCGGGTCTTCGTGCCGGTGGGTGAAATCCCCCCCCGTGTCAAAAACGCCTTCATCGCGGCGGAGGATCAAAATTTTTACAGTCACGAGGGCGTGGATTTGGTGGCCATCGCCCGCGCCATGGTGGGCAATTTAAAAAGCATGGGATCGGGCAAACGCCCAAAGGGCGCGTCCACCATCACGCAGCAGGTCGCAAAAAATTTCTTGCTCACAAATGAAACGACCGTTGAAAGAAAAATCAAAGAAGCCATCCTCGCCTACCGCATGGAACAGGCGATGAGCAAGGATCGGATTCTCGAACTCTATCTCAACCAGATTTTTCTCGGCGCGCGCGCCTATGGTGTGGCTGCCGCCGCGCAGCAATATTTCAACAAGGCACTAGATGAATTGACTATCGCCGAAGTGGCCTATCTTGCCGCATTGCCAAAGGCTCCCAATAACTACCACCCCGTCCGGCGGCATGAGGCCGCCATCGAACGCCGTAACTGGGTGATAGACCGCATGGTGGAAGATAATTACATCACTGATGCTGAAGCCGATCTTGCAAAAGTAGCGCCTCTTGAAACCGTGGAACGCGATGAATCAAGTGTCGTCAATGCACCGTATTTCGCCGAGGAAGTCCGCCGTGAATTGGGCGCACGCTACGGTAAGGACGGTCTTTATCAAGAAGGTCTTGTCGTCCGCACAACCATCGATCCGCGCCTGCAGGAGATCGCCGTGCGCTCCTTGCGCGAAGGCCTGATGGATTACGATAAACGTCACGGCTATCGCGGTCCTCTTAAAAACATCCCCGTTGGCGTCAACTGGGAGGAAGATCTCGCGGCACTCGCCCCTCCGGACGCCATGCTGGAAAACTGGAGCACCGCTCTTGTCCTTGAATCCGGAGAAGCTTCCGCAAAGATAGGCTTTGCCAGTGGCGCACGCGGCGTTCTGAAACTGGAAAACGTCAAATGGGCGCGGGAATGCGTCAGTGAATGTTACGGCCTTGGCCCCGAAATCACCGCCGTCGATCAAGTGGTAAAAAAGGGCGATGTCGTCATCGTCGAGCCAACCGCAAAGGATAAAGACAGTTATATCCTGCGCCAGATTCCAAATATTCAGGGCGCGGTCGTTGCCCTCGACCCGCATACTGGCCGCATCCTCGCTATGCAGGGTGGCTGGACGTACGGAATCAGCGAATTCAACCGCGCCACGCAGGCGCAGCGGCAGCCCGGATCAAGCTTCAAACCCTTCGTTTACCTCGCCGCTCTCGATAAAGGATTTACGCCCGCAACTCTGGTGCTGGATGCGCCGTTCGTGATTGAGGATCGCCCCGGCCATTTCTGGAGTCCGTCCAATTATTCGGATGATTTTCTTGGGCCGACGACGCTGCGCGTTGGCATTGAAAAATCCCGTAACTTGATGACGGTGCGCCTCGCCGATCAGGTTGGCATGGAAACGGTTGCCGAATATGCCCGGCGTTTTGGCATCATGGACAACATGGAGCCGCGTTTGTCCTATGCCCTCGGCGCGGGTGAAACCACGCTGCTGAAAATGACGAGTGCCTATGGCGAGTTAGTCAACGGCGGTAAAAAAATCACGCCCAGTATCATCGACCTCATTCAGGATCGCCAGGGCAAGACAATATCTCGCCACGATGAACGCCAGTGCCAGAGTTGCGGCCCCTTGATCCGGTGGGACGGGCAGGCAGTCCCCGATGTCGCCGACACCCGCGAGCAGATCGCCGATCCGCGCACCGCCTATCAGATCGTCTCGATTCTGGAGGGCGTAGCGC
>JBASFN010000232.1:0-6190 GCA_049653045.1 Alphaproteobacteria bacterium | reverse complement strand
CGCTTGACGATATTCGGCAAGGGCTTGTCGCTGACCAGCATCACGCCGCCGTCATTCAATATGCCAAGTTCTATATTCATGCTTTAAACTTAGGGTTCGGATCTTTTGGGTCAAGGGTTGGATTGTTTGCAGAAAATTTGAAATCAAGGGAAGGAGTCGGAACATTTTTGAGATTGGCCACAAGTGCGCCTGTCACGCCGCCGCCGTCCGGGTATACGTCGTAATAGGTGGCTGGGTGCATAGGGGCGATATTGGATATTCCTTTGCCGCCATCGAGGCGTTGGCTGAAGCCAAGATTGTTCACAGGATCAAGCCCCAACTCTTTAAGCTGGGCTAGATACAGATCGGGCGTAATATCAGCACCATCACTCGTATTTGTCGTCATGTATTATTCCCCCATACACACGATTTTCTGCCACCAATCATAGGCGATAAAGGTTAATAAACCTTTATTCGTTAACGCCGGAAATCTTGATTTTATTGGATTAAACGGGCATAACAGACCGATGGAAAATTTGTTAAAATCCGTGCCGGAACAGGAGCTTCCGACCAGCCCTGAAGGCTTGCTTGCCCTGCTCGGGGGGCTGGGCATCTCCTATAAAATCCACCGTCACCCCAAGATTTTCACGGTGGAGGAGGGGGCGCATCTAAAGGAAACCATCCCCGGCCTCCACTGCCGCAACCTGTTCCTGTGCGACAAAAAGAAGGCCATGTATCTCGTCGTGGCCGCCAATGAAACATCGGTCGATTTAAAGGCGCTGGAAAAGCAAATAGGCTCGGCGCGTTTGTCTTTCGGGTCAAAGGAAAGGCTGTGGCAATATTTGGGCATCTATCCCGGCGCGGTCTGTCCGTTTGCGGCCTTGAACGATAAAAACCACGAAATTACCGTCATACTGGATAGCGTTATGATGGAGGCGGAAACGGTCTGCTACCACCCGCTCGACAACGCGCAAACCATCGCCCTGTCCCCGGCAGATCTGTTGAAATTTTTTACCCATACGGGGCATATCCCGAAAATCCTTGATCTTTCAGCCCCCGGCCTTACAGTGTAGCCCTTCAGGACAAAGAGGAATTCATGCTTTTCGGCAAACCAAAAGAAGACAAGCCATCGGCCACCGCAAGTGCCTTTGTTTTTGACGTGACAACCCCGGAATTCGAGCAGAGCGTGTTGCTAGCCTCGATGGAAAAACCGATCATCGTCGATTTCTGGGCGCCGTGGTGCGGCCCGTGCAAACAACTGATCCCTTTGTTGGAGAAAGTGGTAACGGCGGCGAACGGCGAAGTTTTGCTGGCCAAGGTCAACATTGACGAAAGCCCGGAACTGGCGCAGGCCCTTCGTATTCAATCCGTCCCGACGGTGTACGGATTTTTCCAAGGCCGCCCGGTCGATGCGTTTCAGGGCGCATTACCCGAAGGCCAGATTAAGGCATTCGTTGATAAACTTCTGACACTGGCGCGCTCCAACGCGCCGGACGCTATCGACATCCCTGAGGCCTTAAAGGGCGCGGCGGAATTGATCGCCGAAGGCGACTTTGAAACCGCGCAGGCCGTCTATATGCAGATCTTGCAACAGGATGAAAAAAATGCGCCGGCTTATGCGGGTCTTGTCCGCAGTTTTATCGCCGCCGGACAGGTGGAACAGGCCGAAAACTGGGTCAAAAATGCCCCGCCGGAAATCGCAAAAAGCCCGCATTTCGCCGAAGCAAAAACCGCCCTTGAATTGATCCGTAACAAACCCTCGGATTCTTCTAGTGCGCTGGCTCAGAAGGTAGAGGCCAACCCTGAAGATCATCAGGCACGCTATGATCTGGCGACGGCTCTGTTCGCCGAAGGTAAAAAGGAAGAGGCAATCGATCACTTGCTGGAAATCGTCCGTCAAAAACGCGATTGGAACGAGGACGGGGCAAGAAAACAACTCGTCCGGTTCTTCGAGGCCATGGGGCATGCTGACCCTTTAACGGTGCAGAGCCGAAAAAAATTATCATCCCTCCTGTTTTCTTAAGAAAAATCGCTTAAATTGGTATAATGGAACAAAATCCTTTTGCCCCGGCGTTTGATGCGTTGCCAGAAACCATTCCGGTTTTTCCGCTGGAGGGGGTTTTGCTGCTGCCCACGGGCACGCTGCCTCTGAATATCTTTGAAAAACGCTATTTAAAGATGGTCGAGGATGCCTTGGCCGGATCGCGGTTGATCGGTATGATCCAGCCCAAAGGCAACTCGGCAAGCCTTTACGATATTGGGTGCGCAGGAAAAATCACGGAATTTGAAGAAACCCCGGATGGCCGCTACCAGATTACCCTGACGGGAATCTGCCGTTTCAAAATCACGAAAGAACTGGAAGTCAAAACCCCGTACAGGCAAGTCCTCGCCGATTGGGGCGGCTTCCATCAGGACCTCGCCACCCCTGTATGCCTCGACATCGACCGGGAAAAGCTGACTGCCCTTTTGCAATCCTACTTCTCGGCGCAGGAAATGAATTGCGACTGGGCGGCGTTGAAACAGGCTCCCGACAACCGCCTGATGACCTGCCTCTCGATGGTCTGCCCGTTTGAGCCGGAGGAAAAGCAAGCCCTGCTGGAGGCCCCCTGCTGCCGCGAACGCGCCAAGATGTTCATGTCCATGCTGGAGATGGCCGTCAAGGCGCGGCAGGGTTGCAAGAGTTGTCACTGACTGCTATTCCTGAAGCCCATGGACATCGACCCCAAATTACTGGAAGTGCTGGTTTGCCCCCTGACCAAATCCCCCTTGCGCTATGATGCCAAGGCGCAGGAATTGATCTCGGATCAGGCGAGCCTTGCCTATCCCATCCGCGATGGCATCCCCATCATGCTGGTGGGGGAAGCCCGCTCGATCACATAATTTATTGCATTTCCCCCCGGTTTCGGGTTAATTACCCCCATGTCTGACAAAAACGCAAAAAACCTGCTGCTCCTGCGACTTATGACCCCTTGGGCATAAGGGCACGCGCCCTTGCGTTTCAAGGGCCGACGATTTAAGACATCAACTCACAGACATTGCAGGATAAAATCTATGAATACCGATAAAAACCGCGTTATTATTTTCGATACCACCTTGCGGGATGGCGAACAGTCCCCCGGCTGCTCGATGAACCTCGAAGAAAAGCTCCGTATTGCAAAAATGCTGGATGAAATGGGCGTTGACGTGATCGAGGCGGGCTTTCCCGTGGCTTCCCCCGGCGATTTTGAATCTGTTCAGGAAATCGCCCGCACGGTAAAAAACGCAGTTGTCTGCGGCCTTTCTCGCGCCAAAAAATCGGATATTGAATCCAGCGCACAGGCGATCAAACCAGCAAAGCGTGGACGTATTCATACCTTTATTTCCACCAGCCCCCTGCACATGAAATATAAACTCCAGATGCCACCGGAGGAAGTTTTGAAATCGGTGGCCGAGAGCGTCGCTTACGCCCGCACCTTCACCGACGACGTAGAATGGTCGGCGGAAGACGGCAGTCGGACGGAGGATGATTTCCTCTGCCGCGCCGTGGAAATCGCCATTCAAAACGGCGCCACGACGATCAACATCCCCGACACGGTCGGCTACGCAGTGCCGGAAGAATTCGGCGCAAAAATCAAAATGCTGTTCAACCGCGTCCCCAATATCGACAAAGCGATTATCTCGGTCCACTGTCACAACGACCTCGGCCTCGCCGTGGCCAATAGTTTGGCTGGCGTACAAAACGGTGCGCGCCAGATCGAATGCACCATCAACGGCATCGGCGAACGCGCCGGAAACGCCGCGCTCGAGGAAATTATCATGGCCATCCGCACGCGCCATGATTTACTGCCCTTTGAAAATAAAATCGACACGCAAAAAATCACGAAAATATCGCGCACACTCTCGGCGATCACGGGCTTCGCGGTTCAGCCGAACAAGGCCATCGTCGGCGCGAACGCCTTTGCCCACGAAAGCGGAATCCATCAGGACGGTATGCTGAAACACGCCCAGACCTATGAAATCATGACCCCGGAATCGGTCGGCCTCACGGAATCAAAACTCGTCATGGGCAAACATTCCGGCAGCCATGCTTTCAGGAAAAAACTGGAGGAACTCGGCTTTGAACTCGGCGACAACGCGCTGCGCGATGCCTTCGCCCGCTTCAAAAATCTCGCCGACAAAAAGAAAAATATTTTCGAGGAAGACATCATCGCGCTGGTCGAGGACGAAGTTGTCCACGAAAACGACGCCATCCAGTTTGTGTCATTACAAGTGCAGGCCGGGTCAAAAGGCCCGCAGGTCGCCGAGATTGTCCTTGAAATTGACGGCGAGGAAAAAACCGCCCGCGTCGAGGGCAACGGCCCCGTGGACGCCATCTTCAAGGCCATCCGCGCTATCCAACCGCATCCCGATGCGCGGCTGAAACTCTATCAGGTGCATGCGGTAACCGGCGGCACGGACGCGCAAGCCGAGGTCACCGTGCGTTTAGATGAAAACGGCAAAACCGTAAACGGGCAGGGGACGGATGAAGATACATTGGTGGCCTCGGCAAAGGCCTACCTCCATGCCCTCAACAAGCTGATGCTAAAACGCGGAAAACTCAACCCGCAGGCTATTTCAGCGAGCCTTTAACTGTCATCTTGAGCGCAAGCGAAAGATCCCGGCGTGATTCTTCGCTGCGCTCAGAATGACAAGTTGGATTGAATTGTCCCGAACACCTCATGGAACATTCCCTCCGTCAGCCGCTTCGTCTGCGTGTTGTAGCGCGAGCAATGATAGGAATCGATCAATACAATCCCCTCCCCATGGGAGGGGAAAAGCTGGTGAACCGCCCCATGCCCGAATTTATGCGCAGAAATTTTTCCGCCTAAAGCCTTCACCACTGAATTGTGTGAGATAAGCCCGAGCGACAAAATCACCCTCAAATTCTTCATCGCCGCAATCTCCTGCGTGAGAAAACCAAGGCACTGTTTCATCTCTTCCGGCGTCGGCTTGTTCTCCGGCGGCACACAGCGCACGGCGTTTGTAATCCTGCAATTCTTCAAAACCAGCCCGTCATCCGCCTTCGCCCCGTAAACCCCCTCCGCAAACCCGAATTTCAACAGGCTGGAATAAAGTAACTCCCCCGCATAATCCCCCGTAAAGGGCCGCCCGGAGAAATTAGCCCCCTTCAGCCCCGGCGCAAGGCCGACCACCAGCAATTCCGCCTCCTCCGGCCCAAACGAGGGCACAGGCGCATTCCACTGATCCGGAAACTTCCCCCGGTTTTTAGCCCGGAAATCGGCCAGCCTCGGGCATAAATCGCAGTTTCTATCGGGGGCGGGACAGGGCATCGGGGAACTTGCTTTCCTTGGGGAAACCTATTATAAACCGGGTCTCAGATTACTTGAAAGAGGATTTTGCCCATGGCTCGCGTCACCGTTGAAGACTGCATTGAAAAACTCCCCAACCGTTTTGAACTCGTCATGGTGGCCGCCCAGCGCGCCCGCAAGATCGGCTCCGGAGCCGCTTTGACCATCGACCGCGACAACGACAAAAACCCTGTTGTCTCCCTCCGCGAAGTGGCCGGGGAAACCGTCCCCCTCGATCAACTGAAGGAAGATTTGATTCGCAATCACCAGCGCATGGTGGTTTACGAGGAAGACGAAACCATAGACCTGATGGATGGCGAAGCCGAATGGGAAAAAATGTCAGCCCGCGGCGAAGGCGACGATATATACGGCGATGAAGAAATCGACGAGGATGAAGAAGACGAGGGCAAAGCAGAAGCCGAACCCTCCCTCGAAGACCTCGCCGGCGCACCCGCCGACAAGGAATAAATCTCATAATCATTTTTACGAAAAAGGCCGGGCATGTCGCGGCTTTTTCTTTTGTGCCCCGCGCCCCCCTTCATGCTATTGTTAGCATCTTAATAACCAATTCCTTTTAAGATCACGGTCATGCAGCCGAGCCAAGAACTTGTCAGTCGTATCGCCTCGTATAGTCCAAATTTTGACATAAAATTGGTTGAGGCGGCCTGCGACTACGCGAAAAAGATGCACGATGGCCAGACCCGCGCCTCGGGTGAGCCGTATTACACCCACCCAATTGAGGTGGCGAGTATCCTGGCAGGCATGAAAATGGATCCCGGCACGATTATCACCGCTATCCTGCACGACACGCTGGAGGACACAGAAGCCACGTATGAGGACATCCAGAAGAAATTTGGCAAGGAAGTCGCTGATATGGTCAACGG
>JBASFN010000231.1:0-19990 GCA_049653045.1 Alphaproteobacteria bacterium | reverse complement strand
GCTCGAAACTGGGCGGTTCTCTCACCTCGCACGGCGTTCCTGTCTTGGTGAGCGCAACGGCGGGCGGGTATGTCGGCAAGGCGAACGGCGTGGATGTGTTTACGCTGTCGATTAACCCCACGACGGGCGCGTACACGTTTACGCTGCTTGGCGTTCTCGATCATGCGGATGCTGGCAACCCCAACGATTCCATTACGCTGAACTTTGGCGTGAAGGGCACGGATGCGGACGGCGATGTGGCGACCACGACGCTCACTGTTAATGTTCTGGATGATGCACCGGTTGCTCATAACGACCACAATACGCAAACGGGAACGGCTACCGGCAATGTTATCACAGGCCTTAATGGCGGTGTGGGCGCGGCGGATGATCTCAGCAATGATACGAATAATACTGTTGTGAAGATTGTTTACGGCGGTGTGACCTATGATGTTCCTGCTGTTGGTCAGGCGACGATCAATGCGGCCTTTGGCCAACTCAAGATCTCGGCGAACGGTGCGTATACTTATGTGCCGACCGGCGGAGTGACGGGTTGTGAATGCGGTACTGACTTGTTTACTTATGTCCTGAAAGATGGAGATGGGGATACGAGTTCTGCCGTTCTTACGCTCGATTGCGTACCGTTGGTCAATGTTGACATTAAAGTCAATAATGGCGCGGATGCTGTTTGTGTTAAAGAAGACGGACAGGTTTCTGTTCCTGTTGTTGCTGGTTATACCGGCGGCGATGGCGATGAAGTTATGACCTTGAAGGTTACGGGCATTGATCCTTCGTGGACGATCACGGCAACCGGATGGGTTAATAATGGCGGCGGTGTTTATACGCTGGCGTTGCCGACGGGTCAGAGAAATTATACCGGTTCGTTTACGTTCAAGCCACCGCATGACAGCGATGTCGATATGAATGGCGTGAACTTTACAGCGTCTGTTTTTGATCCGGATACTGCCGGAACGGTTGTTGCGAATGACCAGATTTCCATCCAAGTGGATGCGGTTATTGATACGCCAGTTCTTACGGTTCCAACGTCGATTGGCATACAGTCGTGGTATTATAAGAACACCGCGTATCAGGTTCCTTTGAACATTGCGTCCAATACAACGGATGTTGATGGTTCGGAGATTGTTACCAAGATCGTTATTAAGTTGAATGAGCCTCTTAGCAATCCTGTGGCGCCGTTCTATACGCTTGACGATATGGGCATTGGTCTTAACAAGGGCACGGAAGTTTCTCCGGGCGTTTGGGAGATTGCCGTTAATAGCGGCGATGCGGCTGCGGCCTTGAGCGGTCTTAAGCTGCTTGTGCCGAGCGGTGCAAATTACACGGCCATTCATAACTCGAATGTTGGTAATGAGAACGTCAATATTGTCGTTCAGTCCTATGTGAAGGAAAAAGTTGCTGCTGGAGACGGAAATGCCGAGTGGGATTTCACGGATAACCAGACATGCGTTATCAAGTCGTTCTGTTTGACGTTCCGGATTACGCCGCTTGTGCTTGATCTGAATGGCAACGGTATTGAATTGATCCCTGCGGATGCGGGTGTGATGTTCGATATGAACAATAACGGTACGCTGGACAAAACATCATGGGTTGGTGGCAATGACGGTCTTCTTGCCCTTGATGTGAACGGCGATGGCGTGATTACGAATCAGAGCGAGTTGTTCGGTAATACGGATACGCTGGATCATGGTTTTGCAAATCTGGCCGGCCATGACATTAACGGCGATGGAACAATCAACAGCAGCGATGCGATTTTCCAAAGCTTGCTTATCTGGCAGGATGCAAATTCGGATGGTGTGAGCCAGTCTGCCGAACTGCACAGCCTGTCCGATCTTGGTATTGTGTCGATTGATCTTGCAGCGATAGAGACGGGCGTGGATGTCGGCGATGCTTATGTTTCGCACCAAAGCACGTTTACTTTGGCGGATGGTTCCGAGCAGCAGATCGTTGATGCTTGGTTCAATGTCATTGAAGGCAATAATCTTGATGTCGGCGCGTTTCTTGAGGGAACGCAAGGCAAGGATATTATCTTTGGAACTGAAAATAATGACATTATTGTCGGCAATTCGGGTAATGACGTGTTTTACGGACAAGGTGGCGATGATACGTTCCTGTTCCAATCGTTTGACGGCAGCGTTGACGTTATCAAGGACTTTGATCTTGGCGATGCGCTTGATGTTTCCGGATTGCTTCAGGGTTATGATGCGGTTCAGGACAGCATTAACGATTTCGTTTTCAAGACGGAATCGGCTGGTAACACGACGGTCTATGTTAATGCTGACGGTGTTGGCGGGTTGGCTGGTGCGACGGCGATTGCGACGCTGGAAGGTGTCGTTGGCCTGAATATTGAGCAAATCACCAATGACGGTAAAGTCGTTGTTTAACAAGGTGTTTTAAAGGAAAGGCCAATGGCCTTTCCTTTTTGATCCGGTGCTTGCCCCCAAGCACCGGGTTTTCTTTAAGGGCGCGTGCCCATACGCTGCCTTTTTGGTTTAAAAGAAAAATTTTTAAAAATTATGGGAATAGTCTTGCATTTTGAATAAAAAATCCTTATAAGGATGAAGTCGTTGAAGTTGCGGGCAACTTCCGGCTTTTTTTTAGTATATGGTTGGGTAATTTTAATCGAGAAGGATGCCACACGTGCTTTCCAAAAATATCATTCGCAAGTTTTGTTTGACGGCTTCGGCTGTTGCTCTGATGTCCGGTGTTGCAGGAATTGCGCTTGCGCAGGATGAAGCGTTGCATCCGGCTCTTAGCATTTCGCTCCGCGATGCGGTTGCGACGGGCGTTTCGACAAGCCCGGAATATGGCGAAGTGGCCGCCAGCCGCCGTGCAACGGATGAAGAATTGAATCAAGGGAAAGCCGGTTATCTTCCTTCGGTTGATATGCGTGCGGATACGGGTCCTGAATATACGGATAGCGATGCGACGGATAACACCGAGAGCATGTGGCGTTATCTTGTTTCTCTTTCTTTGCGTCAGATGTTGTTTGACGGATGGGAAACGAAATATGAAGTGGCGCGTCAAAAAGCACGTGTTGCGTCTTCAGCTAGCCGTGTTCGTGAAACTGCGGAACTGGTTGGTCTTTCCGTTGTTGAATCCTATCTTGAAGTTTTGCGCCAGAGACAATTACTGGTGATTTCGCGTCAGAATGTTGACTCGCATCTTTCCATTCAAGAGCAAATTAAAGACGGTGTTTCCGCAGGCCGTTCGACGGCGGCGGATAACGAGCAGGCGAATGCCCGTTTGGCTGCTGCTCGTGCGACCGAAAGTTCTATTCGTCAGTCGCTTCGCACGGCGGAAGCTGAGTATCGCCGTCAGACCGGCGATGCGCCCGGTCAGTTCCAGTTGCCCGAGATTCCTTATGGTGGTTTGACGCAGGATGTTGAGCAGGAAGTTGAAAAGTCGCTGGCCTATAGTCCGACGCTAGATATTTTCGAGTCCGATATTGAAGTGGCTTACGCGGAATCGCAAGGAACCAAGTCTTCCTTCTATCCGCAGCTTGATCTTGAGTTGAATGCCAACCAAGGGCATGACATCGAAGGGATTGAGGGAACAAATCGCGGTGCTTCTGCGCTCATGGTTATGAACTGGAATCTTTATCGTGGCGGCGCTGATACGGCGCGTGCCCATGAATTTATCCATCGTCATCAGCAGGCCAAAGAAAGCCGCGCTAAAGCATCCCGCGCCGTTGAGAATGATGTTCGTTCGACATGGGCGAGCATGGTTTCTGCCGGAGAGCGTGCACGTGAATTCGCCGCGCAGGCCGCCGCGAATACCGAAGTTGTGAAAGCGTATCAGGATCAGTTTAGCCTTGATCGCCGGACCTTGCTTGATGTTCTTGATGCTCAGAACGAGCTTTTCGTTTCGCGCAGCAATACGATTAACGCCGAGTTTCTTGAAATGTTCGCGGTTTATCGTCTGTTAGCCCTGAAAGGAGCCTTGCTCCCGACCCTTGGTGTCGAGTACCCTCGTGAGAGCGCGCTTGCTTCCAAGGATGCATGGTCTAATTCTGAGAAGATGAAAGCGCGCTAAGTCCTTTTTAACGCGTTTTCAAAATTTCAGGTCTTTCAGTGAGCAACGAAAAAGCCGATTTGCCTTCTTCTTCCTCCCTTGATCCCAAGGTTGGTGATGGGGGTGTTCCTCAGGATTCATCTTCTGGATGGTCTTTACAGGCGGATCGCGTTGCCGTTCATACGCCCTTGATTGATTGCCTTCAGATTGTTGCCGGACATTATGGACGCCGGACGAGTCCCGCGTCGCTGACTGCCGGTTTGCCGCTTCCGGCGGGCGGGATTACCCCGGCTTTGTTTATTCGGGCGGCGGAACGCGCCGATCTTCATGCCGTTTTGGCCGATCGAAGTCTTGAATCGCTGGCGATTGCGCCCAATTTGCCCTGTATTTTGACGTTGGAGCATGGGCAGGCCTGTATTTTATGGGGGGTTAAATATCCGCCCAAGCATCCGCCCAAAAAAGAAGAGGGTAAGGATGTCGAGATTCACCCCGAGACACGGTTCGTTGTCCAGTTTCCAGAAACGCCGGATGATCGGCAGTCGTTGAAACTGGCCGAGTTAAAGCGGCTTTATGTGCATTATGCCTTTTTTGTACGTCCTGTGGCGCGTACAGACGAACGGGCGGGGCCAGCCGAAATTGACAATGCGCGGGACTGGTTCTGGTCTGCGTTCTGGAAGAATAAGACTCTTTATACCGAGGTGGCGATAGCCGCCATTATGATTAACCTGTTCAGTATCGCCAGTTCGCTGTACGTGATGAACGTCTATGACCGGGTTGTGCCAAATAAGGCGTTTGAGACGCTGTGGGCATTGGCGTTCGGGATTATGATTGTTTATGTGTTCGACTTTATTCTGAAAAACCTGCGGTCGCAGTTTCTTGATTATGCGGGTCGTCGTGCGGATGTGAAAATTTCTGCCGATTTGTTTGAGCAGATCATGGGCATGACCATGGCGGCGCGGCCATCGAGTGCTGGGGTTTTGGCCAGCAAGATGCGCGAGTTTGAAACCATCCGCGATTTCTTTACTTCGGCGACGATGACGGCTTTGATTGATCTGCCGTTTGTTTTTCTGTTCATCGGGATTATTGCGATTCTCGGCGGGCCGATTGCCTTTGTTCCCTTGGCCGGGATTCCTTTGGTTGTCGGGATGGGCTTGATGCTGCAAAAGCCGCTTGCGAAAGTGGTGAAGGCATCGCTGAATGAAAGCGCGCTGAAGAATGCCTTGTTGTTTGAGACGTTCACGGGGCTTGAGACAATTAAGGTGCAGGCGGCGGAAGGGCATACGCAGCGTAGTTGGGAAGAATTGAATGAGAAAGCATCACGCACGAATGTGAAGATGCGGCATATTTCTTCTCTCTCGCTTAACTGGGCGATGCTGGTTCAGCAGATGGTCAGCGTGTGGATTGTGATCGTCGGGGTTTATCTGATTGCCGAAGGGTTGATGACGCAAGGCGGATTGATCGCTTGCGTTTTACTATCCGGGCGGGCGATGGCGCCGTTGTCGCAGGTGGCGGGGCTTTTGACGCGGCTTAATCAATCGCGGGAGTCGCTCAAGCATCTTGATGATTTGATGAAAAAGCCGGTTGAGCGTCCAGCAGGGAAGCATTTTATTTCTCTGCATCACGTTCAGGGGCGGGTTGAGTTCCGCGATGTGGTGTTTGGCTATCCGGGTCAGAGCGTTCCGGCTGTCAATCATTTGAGTTTTGTAATCGAGCCGGGCGATAAGGTCGGGATTATCGGCGCGGTCGGGTCGGGCAAGACGACGCTTGAGAGGCTTCTCCTTAATCTTTACGAACCGACGAGCGGATCGGTGCAGCTTGACGGGTCGGACGTGCGGCAGATTGATCCGGGTGATTTGCGCCGGAATGTCGGCGCGGTTCAGCAAAGTCCGCAGCTTTTCTATGGATCGGTGCGGCAGAATATCACGATGGGGCATGAGACCGCGCCGGATCGTTCTGTGCTGCGCGCCGCCGAGATGTCGGGCGTTCTGGAGTTTTTGAAAGATTCGTCGGCCGGGCTTGATACGCAGGTGGGCGAGCGCGGTGAGGCGTTATCTGGCGGGCAGCGTCAGGCCGTGGCGATTGCGCGGGCGCTCCTTTACGATCCGCCAGTTTTGATTCTGGATGAGCCGACGGCGTCGATGGATCCGGCCTCAGAGACGCGATTGTTGAAACGTCTCAGCGTTTTGTGCGAAGGCAAGACGACGATCTTGATTACGCATAAGGGGTCGATGCTCAGCCTTGTCAATAAATTGATCCTGATCGATCGCGGTAGATTGGTGGCGTATGGGCCGAGGGATGAAGTGATCCGCAAGCTTCAGGCGAAGCAGTATGGTACAGCCGCCGAGCATCAGGACGTATAGGAGTGCATGATGTCGGCTGAGAAAAATCAAAAGAAATTACCGCAGGCTCCTAATCTTGTTTCCGATAGTAACGAGGAGTGGAAGGCGCTGCGCGAAAACTGGGCGAGTGAAAAACTTCAGAAGGCGCACGCGCAGTTGTTGGCGAAGTTCGATACGGATGATGATTTGCCGTTGTCGCGGCATTTGTTGCTCTTTTCCATCGCCGCGTTTTTTGCGATCTTTTTTGTCTGGGCGAATGTTGCCAAGCTGGATGAGGTGACGCGGGGTGAGGGCAAGGTTATTCCCTCTAGCGAGGTGCAGGCGATGCAGACTCTGGAGGCGGGAATCGTTGAGGAGTTTTTCGTTAAGGAAGGCGATTCGGTTAAGGCGGGGCAGGTTTTGCTGCGGCTTAGCGATGTCGAGGCGTCGTCAGATTTGGGCGCGAATAATGCGCGGTATTTAGGATTGCAGGCGGCGATTATCCGGTTGCAGGCCGAGGCCGAGGGGAAAACATCCGTTGAGTTTCCCGATGAGGTTATTAAGGGTGCGCCGACAAGCGTGACGGAGGAATTGAATTCTTTCCGCGCCAATCAGACGCAGTTGCAGGGGCAGCTTAATATTTTTATCCAGCAGACAAGCCAGCGTGAGCAGGAGGTGCGGGAGTTGAGCGGCCGCGCCAGCGATATTCGCGGGGTGATTGCCCTGCAGCGCGAAGAGAAGAATATGATCGAGCCGTTGGTTGCCAAGGGGTCGGCGCCGAAGTTGGAATTGCTCCAGCTTGAGCGGACGATTAAGGAAAAAACGACTGAGCTTAATAGCGTTCAATCGAATTTGCCCCGTGCACAGTCGGCGGTGAATGAGGCGAAGGCGCGGATTGAGGATTTGAAAACTTCAGCCAAGGCACAGGCGCAGACGGAATTATCCGCGAAGTTGATCGAGATGAACGAGCTTAAGGAACGGCAATCGGCGTTGACCGACCGTAAGACACGTACGGAGTTGAAATCGCCCGTGAATGGAACCGTTCAGGAGATTAAGATAAAGACTGTAGGCGGGGTTGTTCGTCCCGGCGAGGATATTGTGAAGATCGTGCCTAAGGACGATCAGTTGATCGTTGAGGCGCGGGTAAAGCCCTCTGACCGCGCTTTTATTTACCCCGGCCAGCACGCCATGGTGAAGATTACCGCCTATGATTTTTCGATTTATGGAGGCCTTGAGGGCGAGGTGGTTGATATTTCCGCCGACACGATTGAGGACGAGAAGAAGAATAGTTTTTACCGTGTACGCTTGCGTACGTATGAGTCGGAATTGAAGCGCAAGGGCGAGGTGTTGCCGATTATCCCCGGTATGGTGGCGACGGCGGATATCCTGACCGGGCAGAAAACGGTGATGCAGTATTTGCTGAAACCGTTCTTCAAGACCCTCGATAACGCGATGAACGAGCGTTGATTGTCATCCATTCCTCGTCTTTTTGAAGTGCGCGTACGTCTTCGATTCATACTAGTTCGTTTTAGAGGAATTAATCTTTGGTTTTCATAATATCAAATATTTTTTTGGTTGTGCCTTGTTTACGGTGGCGGGCTTGGGTTTTATTTAAGACAAGAAATACACATACATTAATGTCATGCCCGCTTTATGCGGGCATCCGGCCTAAAGTTGAGAGTGTTGTGCTTGTGGTTTGCCAGACCCCCGCCTGCTCGGGGGGGGGGGACGAAAAGGGGGGATTTATCCCTTGATCTGGAATATATTCCTATAAAGTTCCGTGAAAGTCAAGAGGATTTTTGTATTTTCTTCCGGGCTTTTAACCCCCTCTCCCTATACCCTTTCCCCCATAAATAGGGAGAGGGAAAAAGGAGATGTAAAGGATTTTGGGTGTTTGCGTGAAAAGGCGCGGTTTTTGTAAAAAACGCTTCAATGTTTCCAGCCGTGTGTTGTATTTGTATCTATCGGTATGGGTTTAATTTTTTATGGCAAGAGTTGGTTATGCAGGATACGCAAGCGGCTGTGCAATATAAGGGCGATAAAATGGTGAATATTACGCTTCCGGATGGGTCTGTGCGGTCTTATGCGTCTGGTGTGACGGGGATGGAGATTGCGGATTCCATTTCAAAGTCGCTGGGCAAGGCCTCGGTTGGCGTGCGGATCAACGGAGAGTTGTCCGATTTGTCGCTGCCGATAGTCCTTGATGCAAAAATCGAAATCGTGCGGCGGCAGGATGCGGCGGCGCTGGAGATGATCCGCCATGATGCGGCGCATGTGATGGCCGAAGCGGTGCAGAAATTATTTCCGGGGACGCAGGTGACGATTGGTCCGTCGATTGAGAATGGGTTCTATTACGATTTTGCGCGGAACGAGCCGTTTTCGACGGAGGATTTGGCCGCGATTGAAAAAGAGATGCGGAAAATTATCGAGCGCGGTGCGGCGTTTGTGCGCGAGGTCTGGCCGCGTGACGAGGCAATAAAATATTTCAAGAATAAGGGCGAATATTACAAGGCCGAGTTGATCGAGGATTTGCCGGGGACGGAGGAGATCAAGATTTACAAACAGGGCGAGTGGCTGGATTTGTGCCGGGGGCCGCACATGCCAACGACGCGCCATGTCGGCGGGGCGTTTAAGTTGTTGAAGGTTGCGGGCGCGTATTGGCGCGGCGATTCCAACAAGGCGCAGCTGACGCGGATTTACGGCACGGCGTGGCGCGATGAGAAGGAACTCAATGATTACCTGCATATGTTGGAGGAGGCGGAGAAGCGCGATCACCGCCGCTTGGGCAAGGAAATGGATTTGTTCCATTTGCAGGAAGAGGCGCAAGGCTCGGTGTTTTGGCATCCGAAGGGCTATGTGATTTACAACCAGATGGAAAATTACATTCGCCGTCGTCTCAGCGATTCCGGGTATAAGGAAGTTAAGACGCCGCAGTTGATTGACAATAAATTGTGGGTGGCGTCGGGGCACTGGGGGAAATTCCGTGAGAATATGTTTGTTGTGCCGGACGAAGTGCCGAGCACCGATGATGAAAAACATATCTTTAGCGGCAAGTTTGAAAAATTGATGGCGCTGAAGCCTATGAACTGTCCCGCGCATGTTCAGATTTTCAAGCAGGGTTTGAAGTCGTACCGCGATTTGCCGCTCCGCCTGGCGGAGTTTGGATGTTGCCACCGGAACGAGGCGCATGGTGCGTTGCATGGGTTGATGCGCGTGCGGCAGATGACGCAGGACGATGCGCATATTTTCTGCACCGAGGCGCAAGTGACGCAAGAGGCGGAAGGGTTTTGCAAGCTGCTCTATGCTGTTTACAAAGACCTCGGGTTTAATGATGTGAAAATCCGTCTGGCGCTGCGCCCTGAAAATAAGGCGGGGACGGATGAGACGTGGGATCGGGCGGAGAAGGGCCTTGAGGATGCGCTGAAGGCGCAAGGGCTTTCTTATGAACTGGCTCCGGGTGAGGGGGCGTTTTATGGGCCGAAGCTGGAATTTCATTTGAAGGACGCGATTGGCCGGGGTTGGCAATGCGGAACGCTACAACTGGATTTTGTACTGCCGGAGCGGCTGGATGCGAGTTATATCGGCGAGGACGGGCAGCGTCACCGCCCGGTTATGCTGCACCGGGCGATTCTGGGGACGCTGGAGCGGTTTATCGGCATTATGATCGAGAATTATGCCGGGAAATTGCCGCTCTGGCTTGCGCCTGTTCAATGCGTGGTGGCGACGATTACGTCGGAGGCGGATGGGTATGCGCTGGAGGTGGTTGAGAAGCTGAAAGCTCTGGGCTTGCGCGCTGAGGCAGATTTACGCAATGAAAAGATCAATTACAAGGTGCGGGAACATTCTCTGGCTAAGGTTCCGGTGATGTTTGTCGTGGGGGCGCGGGAGGCGGCGGAGAAAACCGTGGCCATTCGCCGTCTGGGGTCGCAGGATCAGGCTATCCAGCCCGTGGATGCGGCGTCAGAATCCCTTGCACTAGAGGCGAAACCGCCGTATTAATGAAGCTTGCGTAACAAGAAACAGGAGAAGTTCCTATTAAGACACCTTACAGACCCCCCCCGCGTCCGGGAAGCCGTCCGCCCTCAGCCGGACGTTCCGTTGACAGCAGCCGGGGCCCGCAACGCCCAGCCGATGACGGCCCGCGTGTTAATACTCAGATCAGATCCGAAAAAATTCGCGTCGTCGGACATGACGGCGAGATGAAGGGCGTGATGTCCGTGCGCGAGGCGATTGCGCTGGCCGAGGAAGTCGGGCTGGATCTTGTCGAGATTTCACCGAATACCGATCCGCCCGTTTGTAAAATTCTGGACTACGGGAAGTATAAATACGAGCAGCAGAAAAAAGCCGCCGAAGCCCGGAAAAAGCAAAAGGTCGTTGACCTGAAGGAAATTAAAATCCGCCCCGGCATCGAAGACCATGATTATGAGGTCAAGATGCGGAATGCGCGGCGTTTCCTTGAAGAGGGCGACAAGGTGAAAGTCACCATGCGTTTCCGGGGCCGCGAGATGGCGCACCTTCAGATCGGGCGCGACCTGATGAACAAGATGAAGGAAGAATTATCGCCCGTCAGCAAGGTGGAATTCGAGCCGAAGCTTGAAGGTCGCCAGATGATTATGATTCTGGTTCCGTCGAAGGTTTAGGGTCAAAACTCACAGCTTTTCTAAAGACCTGCAAACAAGGAATTTCTGCGCTTCCGCTTCTCAAATACATTTAAGTATTCTGCGATGCGGTTCTCAAAATTCCTTGTTTTCGTTGACTTTATAAAAGCTGTGCGTCTTAACCCTCTTTAGATATGTATTGTTTTAGCGTCCCCGCGAGAGCGGGGATGTTTTTTTGTGGGGTGATTAGTGGGTTTTGGTTATTCGGCTGATGAAAAAGCCGTCCATGCCGCCGCTTGCCGCGAGGTGGAAGGGGAGGGTGCGGAGGTCGCCGGAGTCGGTGATGGTTTCGTTGAGGCCGCCGATTTCCTCGGGCGTGATGGCGATTTTCGCGGCGTTGGGGTGCTGGCCGAGCAGGTGATTAATCTGGTCTTCGCCTTCGCATTTTTGCAAGGAGCAGGTGCAATAAACCAGAACGCCGCCGGGGCTAAGAATGCGGAAGGCGTTTTCTAAAATTCGCATTTGGGTTGGGACTAAGCTCTCTAAATCTCGCATGGATTTGAGGTGCGGGACATCGGGGTGGCGGCGGATGGTTCCGGTCGCGGTGCAGGGCGCATCGACGAGGATGTAGTGCGGGGGTTCCTTGGGCTGCCATGCGGCGGCGTCGCTGGCGATGACCTGTACACTCCCATCGAGGCGGAGGCGTTTTAAATTTTCCTCCAGTTTTTTGAGGCGTTGGGCCGAGCGGTCGATGGCGATGACGTTTGCGCCCCTTGCGGCGAGTTGCGCGGATTTGCCGCCGGGGGCGGCGCAGAGGTCGATGATTGTTTTTCCCTTGATGTCGCCGAATAGGAGCGCGGGAAGCGCGGCAGCGGCGTCTTGAATCCACCAGCGTCCCTCATCAAAGCCCGGTATTTCATGGACGGGGCCGCCAGCGACGCGGCGCAGTGTGCCGTTGCCGACCTCGCTGGCCTTTAGGTTTGACGCCCAGTAATTGCGTTCGGATTCGTCGCGGATGGTGATGTCGAGCGGGGCTTCGGACAGGTTGGCCCGTGCGATTTGCGCGGCGGTTTTTATGCCGTAATCGTCGATCCAGATTTTGAGAAGCCATTCGGGCGTGTTGAGGCGGCCTTCGTCCTGACGTTCCAGCCACTCGCGGCCAATGCGGGCGATGGTGCGGAGCATTCCGTTGACGAAGCCTTTTTGCCTGTCCATGCCGTGCATTTCGGCGAGGCGGACGGAGGTATCGACGGCGGCGTGGTCGGGCACGTCCATGAACATGATTTGTGTGACGCCGAGGCGCAAGATGTTGTGCAGCATCAGGGTTTTGTGCGCGGGTTTTTCCTCGGCCTTGGCGATGATGTCATCTACCTGCCCCATGCGGCGCAGGGTGGTGGAGACGAGCATCCGGCAGAAGGCGCGGTCGCGGGAGGGGAGGCTGCGGAACTCGCCGCATTTTTCCAGCGCGGCGTCGAGCGGGTTGCGGCGGCCGAGAACGTCGTCAAGAAGGATCAGCGCGGTTTGCCGGGCGGCCATCATGTCGGTGCTGGTGATGGCGATGTCCTGTTCCTCGGGCGGCAGGTCTTGCGGTTTTATCATTTGGGTCATTTAGCTGGCTTTTTTCCGGTTGTGCTGCTGGATGATTTTTTCCTCCATCGCGCAGCTATGCTCGATCAACTGGGCGTAGAGTTTGCGGATGAAGTCGGCGTCCATGCCTTTTTTTTCGGCCAGCGCGGCGGCGTTTTCGCGGACTTCGGCGACGCGCTCGGGGATCACGGCGGGGATGTTCTTTTGCGCCTTGAAGTGGCCGACCTCGTCGATGACCTCATAACGGCGGCGTAACAGCTCGATGATCTGTTCGTCGATGACGTTGATGCGGGCGCGGTAGGGTTTTAATATTTCCATGATGGTCCTTTTGTTGTAAGTATAAAGCCATGACGGATGAAACACCACGGAAAGAAACGCTAGACCCACCGCTTCCTTTGGCGGCGGGAAAGAAGGCGGAAATCAATGGATTCGAGGCGTTAGGCCTTCTGGAGCCAACCCGGTACGGGGATTGGGACGTCAAGGGGCGGTGTAGTGATTTTTAAACCTGCACCCCGTAGAGGTCATATTCTTCCGCGTCCTCGATTTTGACGTTGACGATGTCGCCGGGTTTTAGGTTTTTGGCGTCGCGGAGGAAGACTGTGCCGTCGATTTCGGGGGCGTCGGCTTTTGATCTGGCGTCTGCGCCGCCGCCGGCCACGTCGTCGATGATGCATTCAAGGGTTTTGCCGATTTTTTCCTTGGCTTTTTTTGCGCTGATGTCTTGTTGTTTTTCCATGAAACGCTGCCAGCGGATTTCCTTGATTTCATCCGGGACGTGGCCTTCGATTTCGTTGGATTTTGCGCCCTTGACGGGTTCGTACTGGAATGCGCCTGCGCGGTCGATTTGGGCTTCGTCGAGCCAGTCCAGCAGCATTTGGAAATCGTCTTCTGTCTCACCCGGAAATCCGACGATGAAGGTGGAGCGCAACGCGAGGTCGGGGCATATCTCGCGCCATTTGTGGATGCGCGCCAAGGTTTTTTCCTGAGAGGCCGGGCGGCGCATGGCTTTTAGAACCCGTGGGCTGGCGTGCTGGAATGGGATGTCGAGGTAGGGGAGGATTTTTCCTTCCGCCATTAACGGGATTACATCATCGACATGGGGATAGGGGTAGACGTAGTGCAAACGCACCCAGAGGCCGAGGTGGCCGAGTTCCTCGCACAGATTGTAAAACTTCGCCGGGACTTTGCGGCCTTTCCACGGGCTTTCGGCGTATTTGAGGTCGATGCCGTAGGCGCTGGTGTCTTGTGAGATAATCAGTAATTCCTTTACGCCGGATTTGGCGAGGCTTTCGGCCTCGTGCAGGATGCGGTGGAGGGGGCGGCTGGCGAGGTCGCCGCGCAAACTCGGGATGATGCAAAACGAACAGCGATTGTTGCAGCCCTCGGAGATTTTCAAATAGGCGTAGTGGCGCGGGGTGAGTTTGAGGCCCGCTTCGTCGTCGCCTTGCGGGATCAGGCTGATGAAGGGGTCGTGTTTGATGGGCTGGTGTTTGTGCACCGATTCGACGACTTGTTCATATTGGTGCGGCCCGGTGACGGCGAGGACTTTCGGGTATTTTTCGGTGATTTCCTCGGGCGTTGCGCCCATGCAGCCCGTGACGATGACGCGGCCATTGCTGCCCAGCGCGTCGCCGATGGCCTGAAGCGATTCGGCCTTGGCGGAATCAAGGAAGCCGCAGGTGTTGACGATGACCAGATCCGCGCCCTCCTGCGAGTCGGTGAATTTGTAGCCGTCGGAGCGGAGCTTGGTCAGGATGCGCTCGGAATCGACCAAGGCTTTCGGGCAGCCGAGGGAGACCATGCCGATGGTGGGGGCGGCCTCTTGTGTGTAATCTTTTGGCTTCGTCGTTTTTGTCGTTTTCATGGTGGGGTTTTATAGTATTTTTTGGGGCTTACAGGCAAGAAAAGGGTTTGGGTATGCGGTTTTTTATCGTTTTGTTGGGGTTTACCGTATTTATGGCCGCGTCTGCGCGGGCGGAGGTGACGGTTTATGAGCTGTTTACCGCCCGGAATTGCCCGTCTTGCCCGCCCGCCGATGCGCTGTTTAGAGAGGTGGCGCGGTCGAATCCGGATGTGATCGCCCTTAGCTGTCATGTGACCTATTTCGATAGGCCGGGGCGGACGGACAGTTTGGGCGCGGAATTCTGTGATGGGCGGCAGACGGGATACAGGCAATCGCGGGTGCTGCCCCAGATTTTTACGCCCGCCGGGGTTATCAATGGCGATCAAGCGATCAAGAGCAGCGATGCCGATAGTTTGATCTCTGGATTGCGCTTGGGCAAGAGCGGCGGCGTGCAGAAGGTTCATCTGTCCGTGCAGGATGGGTATTTGAATGTGATGTTGCCGTCCGTGCCCTTGAGCGCGGCGGCGGAGGTGTGGTTGTTCGCCTATGATAGCGGCCATGCCGTGCGGTTTTTGACCAAGTTGATGAGTTGGAACGGCAAGCCGGTGGCGATGGCGTTTCCCGTGCAGAATATTCCCGCTGCCGGATATGCGGTGATCGCGCAGACGGCGATACAGACGGAGATTCTTGCTGCGGGGAAGACTAATTAGGTTTTAAGTTTTAAGTTTTAAGTTTTAAGTTTTAAGTTTTAAGTTTTAAGTTTTAAGTTTTAAGTTTTAAGTTTTAAGTTTTAAGTTTTAAGTTTTAAGTTTTAAGTTCACCATGACGGGGACGTGGTCGGAGGGGGAGTCCCAATCGCGGGCGGCGGTGTGGATGGTTTGTGATTCCAGATGTTGTTCGAGTGGCCTTGTCACCCAGATGTGATCCAAACGCCGGCCCCGGTTTGATTTTTTCCAGTCGTGATTGCGGTATGACCACCATGTGTAGGATTTTTCCTCCGCCGGGACGAAGTGGCGGCCAGCGTCGATCCAATCCAGAGATTCTTTCATTTTTGCCAGTCGCTCGGTTTCTGGCGGGGTGTGGGAGACGACGGTTAAAAGTTGTTTGTGTGACCACACGTCGTTTTCCATGGGCGCGATGTTGAAATCGCCGACGGCGATGAGGGGATCGGTTTTTTTGTAGCGGGTTTTGAACCACGCCGTCATTTCATCGACAAAATCCAGTTTATGTTTGAATTTGTCGTTGACGGCGGGATCGGGGATGTCGCCGCCCGCCGGGATGTAGAGATTGTGGAGTTCAAAGTTTTTGAATTTTGCGGCGATGTGGCGGCAATCTTCGCGCCCGCAGCGGTGATGGATGTCTTGCGCCTCGAAGGGGAGGCGCGAGAGGATTGCAACACCGTTGTAGGATTTCATGCCGTGGATGTGGGTGTGTTTGTATCCGGCGGCGTGGATTTTCTCGAACGGGAAAAATTCGTCCTGCGTTTTCGTTTCCTGAAGGCAGATGATGTCGGGATCGCATTCCGTCATCACGCGCAGGAGATTGTCGATCCGCAGGCGGACGGAGTTGATGTTCCAAGTGAGAATACGCATGAGTTTTTTTATTTTTCGGCGCGGGCGGTCTTGATGGTTTTCTTTATTTCCTGCCAGAGGGCGGTGACTTTTTTGATGTCATCTTCGCTGGGGGAAGATGATGAGTTGTCCACGTAATCGTGCAACAGGAAGTTATATTCTCGTAGGGCATCCTTTATGTTAGGCGTCATTTTTTCCGCGTCGTCGAGAGTGGCCAGAACAAAAGAGGTGAGGTTGCTTAGTTGTGTCGCGTTGGTATAGCCGATCAGGGATTTGAAATTCATCATGGTCTGGACGATTTCATTGATAACCGTTTGTTTTTCCGGCGCGGCGACGAATGCTTCCTGTTCGATGACTTTTTCCAACTCTGTTATTTGCCTGTTCAGGGCGGTGGAGAGTTTTTTGACGTCGTCGGCAAGGTAATCTTTCAGTTTTTCTGAATTTTTTTCGGCACTGGCGACGATGGTCTGGTCGACCTCGCCGGTTCCAGCTTTCATCTGGAGGGTTTTTTGCGCGGGGTAGCGTTTGATCGAGCCGGGTGGTGGCGGGGTGTCGTTCTTGCTCATTTTTTGTCTCCTGGGGTGTTTGTGTCGACTTTTCTTTTCTTTTTGCCTCTGTAGTCGGGCATGATTTGGCGGCGGCGGTCGGGGCCGAAGAAGCCTTTGCTTTCGATGAAGTCCCTCGGTTTATTGATGACGTAGGCAAGGCGGCGCGCTAGTTCCTGAGCAGAAAACGGCTTAATTAAAAATTCTGTCACGCCGGCGTCACGTGCCGTTGCTACGCGGTGTACGGCGTTGAATCCCGTTATCATTATGATGGGGACAAAGCGGTTGGGCATGCTGGTGTCGGTGCGGACGGCTTTTGCCAGAGAGAGGCCATCCATCGGCTCCATGTGCCAGTCGGTGATGACGATGTCGGGGTTGTTTTTGCGGATTAGCTCGATTGCCTTTTCCCCGTCTTCGCAGGGCCATATCTGCCCGACGCCCATGCTTTTGAGGAGACCTGCGGTGACCATGCGCATGGGAGCCATATCTTCTACCAAGACGACGCTGATGTTTTGCAGTTTTAAGGCCATGATGTTTTACTCTATTTTTTCTTTTGTGAAATTTTCGTACAGGCCGCAATAAATGCGCTTTCGAGGTTGCGGCTTAATGTCTTGTCCATTTCGGATTCATCGGTTTTCACGACGATGGATACGATGTGGTAGAGAAGCTCGATGATTTTAAAGGTTTCCTTGTCGAAATTGTTTGAGTTTTCAAGGTGCAGCAGGAGGGGGCTGCAAATTTTTGAAATCAATGGGTATTTGAAGGTGGCCGCACTGGCCTTTAGATCCATGATGGCATTTTTGATTTTTTTTACGGCCGCTTCCTGGCCGTCGGGGCTGGATTTAAATTGTTCAAATTCCGTTCGCAACTGTAACAAAATCGGTGCGACAACGTCGGCATACACAACTTTGTTCTGTTGCAAAAAATTATCCGCATGATCGACGGCCTTGCGGTCGATGTCGCCTGTTCCGGCCTTTGCCTGAAGTTTTTTATCAGCCTTGATGACCTTGTGATCTTTGTCGCTAGAACTCATGGTGCAATGCTTTCTTTAAAATGGAAATTTTGTGTTTTCGTCGATGCCGAGAGAGTCCGTCATTTTTTTGGTTTCTTCTTTGACGCGGGATTCTTTTGCCTCGACGGCGTTGTTGATGGCTGCGACAATCATGTCTTCCAGTAATTCCTTGTTGCCCGATGCGATGAGCGAGGGGTCGATTGAAACTGTTTTTGCAACATTGGTGCAACTCATCGTTATTTGGACGAGGCCATCGCCCGATTGTCCCTGTACGTCGATGTCTTTGAGTTTTTCCTGAATCTCTTCCAGCTTGTCTTGCACTTGCCGGGCTTGTTGCATCATTTTTTGGATATTAAACATATTGTTTCTATTCCTTGTTTTCGCCAGCCGGGATTATATCCGTTAATTGCGCGCCGGGGAAGATGGAGAGGATTTCAGCAACGGACGGTAGAGCCATGACCTCTGCAATTTCGGCGGCGCGGGCGCCCTGTTTTTTTTCGGCGAGGGTCGGTTCGCCGGGAAGGCCGGAAACACTGACGATCCAGCGTTTTCCGGTGATTTTTGTGAGGGACACGCCGAGGTCTTGCGTTAATTTTGGCGGGGCGAGTTCGTGTGGGCGGATTTCAAGGCGGCCTTCTTCCATTTTGACGAGGTGGACGAATTGGTAAATCTGGCTGGCGAGGAGGAATTCCTCGGCCTGTTCGAGGGTGGCGACAACGTCGTCAAGATTACGCAGGGCGGTTTCGGTAAAGGTTTGCGGTTCCGGCATTGCCAGAGCCATGGCTTGCGATCCCCGTGATGCGGGGGCGTAGTCGCGTGACGATGCGGCGGGCGGCGGCGCGGCGTTTTGGCTTGCTCCGGCTTGCGGCTGGTCTTTGAGTTTGCGGATCAGGTCGGCCGGGTCGGGCAGGTCGGCGGCATAAGCAAGACGGATCAAAATCATTTCGGCAGCGCTGTGCGGATTGGGCGCGGTTTGTACCTCGCTCAAGCCCTTTAGAAAAATTTGCCAGGCGCGACCCAATGTCGGCATGGATAATTCAGCAGCCAAGGCGGAGAGGCGTTTATCGCCCGTACTTAATGACGGTACGGCGCGTGTACGTGTCAATAAATGGGTGATGTCGAGCAAGTCTTGCATTAGGACAAGTGGATCGCCGCCCTTGCGGTAGAGGTCGTCCATAATTGTTAGTGCGCCTGGCATGTCACCTGTCAGGGCTTTTTCCAGAAGTTCGAGGCTGCGCCCTCGGTCGCCGAGGCCGAGCATGTCGATAACCGTTTGCGCGGAAATTTTTTCGTTACTGAGGGCGATGGCTTGGTCGAGGAGGCTGAGGCCGTCGCGTACGGAACCGTCGGCGGCGCGGGCAATCAGGCTGATGGCTTCGTCTTCGGCCTGTACGTTTTCTTTCCGGCAGATGTCTTTGAAGTGGGTGGAGAGGGTTGGGACATCGACGCGGCGCAGGTCGAATCGTTGGCAGCGGGATAAAACTGTTGGCGGTACGCGGCGGATTTCCGTGGTGGCGAAAATGAATTTGACGTGGGGGGGCGGCTCCTCCAGCGTTTTCAATAAAGCGTTGAAGGCCGATTTCGAGAGCATGTGCACTTCGTCGATGACGTAGATTTTATAGCGTGCCTCGGTCGGGGCGTAACGTACACCGTCCAGAATCTCGCGCATGTTGTCTACGCCGGTGTGGCTGGCGGCGTCGATTTCCAGAACGTCAGGGTGGCGATCTTCAGTGATGGCGCGGCACAGGGGGCAATCGTCGGTCGAGCCTGTGGTCGGGCCGGAGGTTCCGTCCGGGCCTTTATAGTTGAGGGCTTTGGCGATAATGCGGGCGGTTGTGGTTTTGCCCACGCCGCGTACCCCGGTCAGCATAAATGCGTGGGCGATGCGCCCCGATTCAATCGCGTTTTTCAAGGTACGGACAAGGGCATCCTGGCCGATTAACTCGTCGAAGTTACGCGGGCGATATTTGCGGGCAAGAACGCGGTATGGTGTGGCTTCAGATGACATATCCCATGTGTAGAGCGATTCCCCGAAAATCGCAAAGGGGGAGTCAAAATTATCCCGTTTTGTGCGGTGATGGTGTGAAGTGGAAGACCGAACGCGACCCGATGCGAAATCGTTGCGGCTGCTGCCTTTCGGCCCTGACCGGGTTGGCGATCCGTTCGCCCGCGCCGATCTTCCGGGGCGGAGAATAGCGATTCGAGGGGGCGGATGCAAGAAAATGCCGATTTTTACAGCCAATTCGGGTTTTTTGCGAATCTGGTTGAAAATCAGGGGCGTTTCAGGCTATTCAATGCGCTGTCCTTTATTCAAGGCCGTTGTAGCTCAGGGGTAGAGCATCGCATTCGTAATGCGGGGGTCGGAGGTTCAATTCCTCTCAACGGCACCATTTTTCCTAATCATTCCGAATGCTCACCTTCCATGATTCGTATTGTAATGCTTAATAGTCTAGGATGTTATGTATGACAAATATCAATGCGAATTTTCAGCCAGCGCTTAGAGAG
>JBASFN010000230.1:0-4839 GCA_049653045.1 Alphaproteobacteria bacterium | reverse complement strand
GCGCTATACTGCTCAATCCGCCTCATCAACATCATCAGCGCGGCAAAGGAACGAGGAAAATCAGGTCTTTCCGCCCTCACCGCCCATATGCCACGCCTTTACAGCACGGCGGAAATCCGGATTGATGTACCTGAAGAGGACAAATTCTCCATCGTCCCCAAAATCATCACCTCCCTTAAGGGACAACAAAAAGTAGAAATAAGCGACATTGATGGAATCCGCGTCAAAACATCGGAAGGATGGTGGCTTCTGCGCCCCTCCAACACGCAGGACGTTCTCAGCGCACGGGCAGAAGGAAGCAGCCCACAAGCTCTCGAAACCCTTAAATCCATGGCGGTAGCGGAGATGAAAAAACTTGGTTACAGTCTGAAATTCGATTCATAAATCAAAGGGCACGCTTCAATGACCGCAAAAACTATCTCCATCGACATGCTGGAGGTTCTCGCCTCGAAAATCTGCCACGACCTCATCAGCCCCATCGGCGCGGTGAATAACGGCGTAGAGCTGCTTGAAGAATTGGGTGCGGATGCGGGGCCAGAGGCAACGTCCCTGATCGCCTTCAGCGCACAGCAAGCCTCGGCCAAGCTCCAAGCGTTCCGCCTTGCCTATGGTGTCGGCGGCGCGGATTCCAACATCAAGCCCGAGGATGTCTATAAGACCATCGACATCCTGACCGCGCAGGACAAAAAAATAAAACAGGAGTGGAACCCCAACACACCGCTTGGCATCAACCCCGCCACGGGCGAAAGACCAAAGGGTTTTTGCAAGATACTGGTCTGTTCCATTCTCTTGGGCATGGAATGCCTGCCCAAGGGCGGCACGATTGCCGTCATTCCCGGCAATGGCGCGGAAACCGCCGTTATCGCCAAGGGCGAAAACGCCGCGCTGCGCGGACAAATGGCCGAAGCACTCTCCCTCTCCCTTGATCCGCATGGTCTCGACCCAAAATATGTTCATGCGTACATGACTGGATTGCTTGCAGCGCAGTACGGACTTACCGTTTCGCTTAAAGACAGCGGACAAGGTTATGTCAGCGTGACAATCAACCAATCTTAATCCCTTCCGTTAGGGGAGACAGGGGAAACAACATCCTGTATAGTTGATTCCTGTGTTTGTTTTTTCATTCCCTCCGGATGTTTTCCTTGGCTAAAGTTCATTCAAAATCATGCCTGATCGTTGACGACAGCCTCGTTGTCCGCAAGGTTGCGCGTCGCATTGCCGAGGATACCGGCTTTCAATGCACCGAAGCCGAAGACGGCGAAAAGGCCTATCAAAGCTGCGCCGCTTCCATGCCAGACCTTATCCTGCTTGACTGGCTGATGCCGGTGATGAACGGGCTGGAGTTTCTTGAAAAACTGCGTCGCATGGAAAACGGCAAGCATCCGAAGGTGATTTTCTGTACGACCGAGAATACACCCAAGCACTTGAAGCGAGCACTCGATGCCGGAGCCGACGAATATATTATGAAGCCCTTCGACAATGAAATCATGGAAGCCAAATTCACCATTGTCGGCCTTATCACGGAAGAAGATGCCTGATGCGTATTACCGATTTTGACATCTACAAGGAGCTTCTCCGGGATAAATCCGGCCTTATGATCGATCAGGATCAATGCTTCCTTCTCGATTCACGCCTTGTGCCGATTGCAAAAAAATGGGGCTATACATCGCTGGAGGCCATGACCGCTTCGCTGCATGCGGTTCCTGATAACGATCTCGTCCATGACGTGATCGAAGTAATGACGGCCAAGGACACCTCATTTTTCAAGGACACATGGCCGTTCCGCATGTTATCGGATGAAATTTTCCCCTACCTAAAGAAAAACAGAGGTGACTCCAAAAAAATAAGACTCTGGAGCTGCGCCTCTTCGACCGGACAAGAACCCTATTCCGCCTGCCTCCTGTTCGCGGAAAAAGGAACGGAGTTTTCCGGATGGAAACCGGAAGTCCTGGCCTCTGATATTTCGGCCAGCGCGCTCGAACAATCAAAACAAGCCATCTATTCCCAGTTTGAAGTCCAGCGCGGCGTTCCTGTACGGCTCCTCCTCAAGCACTTCAAACAAATCGAAGGCGAAAACTGGCAGATCAGCCCAGAAATACGACGCATGGTACGGCATCAATCCTTTAACCTCATTGATACCATGACGGCTCTTGGCAAATTTGACGTTATATTCTGCCGCAATGTCCTGACGGGGTTTGAACCTGACGTTCGCGCCAAAACCATTGAAAAACTCTGCGGACGGCTTGAAAAAGACGGATTTTTGATCTTCGGCAAGGGCGAAAAGCCCGATACCCCCCTCCTCCGGCCTTTGCATGAAAAACGCGGAGTTTACGTGCTGAAAGACGGGCCACATCGCGGATCACTTGCAAAAAACGCGGATTGACGCTAAACCACTTCGCAACACGCCCAAGCCAGCGAAGGAAAAGACCGTGATTCCCGCAAAACACGCCGCCCCATTTACAGATGCCGTCACAATAAAACGCGCCCTGATTTCCGTGTCCGATAAAACCGGGATCGAGGAGTTCGCCCGCGCCCTAGCATCGCATGGCGTTCATATCCTTTCCACAGGAGGAACGGCCTCCCTCCTCTCAAAGGCCGGGATCAACGTCACCGAGGTATCCGACCATACGGGATTCCCCGAGATTATGGACGGGCGGGTTAAAACACTGCACCCAAAAATCCACGGCGGAATTCTCGCCCGGCGCGATGATACATCCCACAAGGCGGCGATGGATCAACAATCCATCGAGGGGATCGACATGGTTGTTATCAATCTGTACCCCTTTGTGAAAACTGTTCAAGGCGGCGCAGATTTTCCAACCTGTATCGAAAATATCGACATTGGCGGGCCGGCAATGATCCGCGCCGCCGCGAAAAACCACGATTTCGTCACGGTCATCACCGATGCGTCCGACTATATAAAGGTGCTGGATGATATGAAGGCGCATAAAGGCGCGGTGTCTTACGGCCTGAGAAAACAACTCGCGGCGAATGCATTTTCCCTGACGGCGACCTATGATTCAAATATCGCCAACTGGTTTCAGTCACAAAGTGAGTCCAAAGATTACCCGCGCCATATTTCCTTTTCCGGCACGCTCAAACAAACATTGCGCTATGGCGAGAACCCGCACCAAGGCGCGGCTCTTTATACATCTGAAAGCACCCGCCCCGGCGCGGCACTGGCCACGTTTCTGCAAGGCAAGGAACTCTCCTACAATAACCTCAACGACACCAACGCGGCGTTTGAACTGGTTGCAGAATTTTCCGAACCCGCCGTTGCCATCATCAAACACGCCAATCCATGCGGTGTGGCGACCGGGAAAACGATGCTGGAAGCCTACCGCCGCGCCCTTGCCTGCGACCCCGTCAGCGCATTCGGCGGGATCATCGCCCTCAACCGCCCGCTTGATAAAGAGACCGCCGCTACAATTCTGGAGATTTTCGTCGAGGTGATCATCGCGCCATCGGTTGAGCCTGCCGCGCTGGAATTACTCAAGAAAAAAGATAAAATCCGCGTGCTCGCCACCGGAACAATGCCGAAGCAAGAAAATCTGCCGCGCATCGTCACACGCATCGCCGGAGGATTCCTCGTACAGGATGCCGACAGCGCGCATATAAATAAGAATGATTTGAAAATCGTAACAAAACGCCGCCCCACAGAAAACGAAATCAACGACATGCTGTTCGCCTTTACCGTGGCCAAGCACGTAAAGTCGAATGCTATTATTTACGCGAAGGAAGGCGCAACCGTCGGAATCGGCGCAGGCCAGATGAGCCGAATCGATTCCTCGCGTATCGCCGCTTGGAAAATGCGGGAAACTCTTCCCCCTCTCCCTCCGGGAGAGGGTCAGGGTGAGGGACTTGTCTGCGCCTCCGACGCGTTTTTCCCGTTTGCCGATGGGCTTATCTCCGCCGCCGAAGCAGGAGTGACCGCCGTCATCCAACCTGGTGGCTCCATCCGCGACGCCGAAGTCATTGCCGCAGCCGATGAACGCGGCCTCGCCATGGTATTCACCGGCATCCGGCATTTCCGGCATTAATCCCCACTGTCATCCCCGGCAGCGATACTGCGTAGCTTTAGCGAAGCAGGAGAGCGTGAACGGGGACCCAGCACAATATGTGCGCAGCAAAGCTGCGCGCCTTGATTTTACTAGCCTCCCGCTTTCGCGGGGATGACAGAAGAGAACACCATTAACCACTTTCCCCCTTCATTAACCTTTCGTTAATAATTACGTAAATAAAAATTTGCGGAGGAGGTAAAAAATATGTATCATGTGAGTAACGATTAAAAACTATAAAAAACTAAAAACGGTAATGGGTTTAATAGAGGGTATGCAGATTTGAAAACCATCGGTGTTTTTACTCCCGACATAAAAAAGGTTTCAGACACATATCCTCCGACAGGATGCTAAGGGCTGTTTAAGCCTCTATCCCCTGTCATAGTGAAAGGTGTGTTTGACAATGATTTCTTTTCTTAAATGGGTGCTTATTTCAGGAGCCTCACACCTCGCATGGGGCGCGGCAAGCGATAAGATCAATGAAGAAACGCACGGCAGCGTTGATGAGGCAAAAGACAAAATCAAAGAGTATGCCATCGATCCAACCGTTAAATTTGTAAAAAAAGAAGCTCAAGAGCTTGCCCAGACGCATCTCGACGACAGCAACCCTCTCAAGGGCATCGTGACGCAGTCTTTCACTCCGGCGGCGGATACGAAGCCTAAAACGTCCGTTTCCCCCGATTCCGAGGAGAATCCATTTTTCAATTTTGTTGGAGACAACAAAGGACTCATGGCCACCCTGACAGCCTTAGCTGCAATGGCCGTTAAATCAAACGGAACG
>JBASFN010000229.1:0-11521 GCA_049653045.1 Alphaproteobacteria bacterium | reverse complement strand
TATGCCCAGCGCGGTCATGGGGCATGACTCGACTTTCCCCAGATTTTTTCTGGAATTGCTTTTCAGGCGGGGCTGGCTGTATAACAAGCCCCATGAAAAACAACTCCTTGAAGAACGCGCCGGACGAGCGGGGGCATTTTGGGCCTTACGGGGGGCGGTATGTGGCGGAAACGCTGATGCCGTTGATTTTATCCGTCGAAAAGGCGTGGGATGCGGCAAGGAACGATCCATCATTCTGGGCGGAGTTTGATGATCTGGCCAAGAATTATATCGGGCGGCCGAGTCCCCTTTATTTTGCGTCGGAGACGACAAAACACCTAGGCGGCGCGAAAGTTTATTTCAAGCGTGATGAACTCAACCATACGGGTGCGCACAAGATCAATCACTGTATCGGGCAGGTTTTGCTGGCGCGGCGGATGGGAAAAACGCGGATTATCGCGGAGACGGGCGCGGGACAGCATGGTGTGGCGACGGCAACCGTGTGTGCTCTGTTTAAAATACCCTGTACCATCTTTATGGGCGCGAAGGATATTGAGCGGCAAGCACCTAATGTTTTCCGGATGAAATTGCTGGGGGCGGAGGTGCGGGCGTGTTCTTCGGGTTCGGCATCGCTGAAAGATGCGATGAATGAGGCGCTGCGCGACTGGGTTAGTAATGTGCATGACACGTTTTATTTAATCGGGACGGTGGCGGGGCCGCATCCGTATCCGGCCATGGTGCGGGATTTTCAAAGCGTGATCGGGAAAGAATTGCGCGAACAGATGATGGAGCGCGAAGGGCGGCTGCCTGATAGCTTGGTTGCCTGTATCGGCGGCGGGTCGAATGCGATGGGATTGTTTCATCCGTTCCTCGATGACTCGGGGGTGACCCTGATCGGCGTTGAGGCGGGCGGTCATGGAGTCACAACAACGCAACACGCGGCCAGCCTTGCTGGTGGTAGACCCGGCATCCTTCACGGGATGAAAAGTTACTTCCTCCAGAACGAGGATGGGCAGATCCAAGAGGCGCATTCGATCTCGGCGGGGCTGGATTATCCGGGTATTGGACCCGAGCATGCGTGGTTGTTTGATCGTGAACGGGTCAATTACGTGTCAGTGACCGACGATGAAGCGCTCGATGCGTTTCAGCTCTGTTCAAGGCTGGAGGGGATTATTCCCGCGCTGGAGCCTTCACATGCCTTTGCCCATGTGTGCAAGATTGCGGGGCAGTTGCCCAAGGATCATTTGCTGGTCATGAATCTGTGTGGGCGGGGTGATAAGGATATTTTTACGGTGGCGGAGAAGTTGGGAGTGAGGATTTAAAAGGATTTTACCGCAGAGGCGCAGAGAGAAAAATATTTTTAACCACGAAGCGCACGAAGAACACGAAGATATTGTGTTAAAATTTCGTGATCTTCGTGTACTTCGTGGTTCATTTTCATTTTTTAGATTTCTCTGTTCTCTGCACCTCTGTGGTGAAAAATTTAGGTTTTAGGATATGTCACGCATTGAAGAAACATTTGCTGCTTTGTCGCGTCCCGCGCTGATTACTTTTATTACGGCGGGGGATCCGGATTTTGGGCGGAGTATGGCGGTTTTGAAGGCTTTGCCGGGGGCGGGGGCGGATATTATTGAACTTGGGATGCCGTTTACGGACCCGATGGCGGACGGGCCGGTGATTCAGGCGGCGGGCTTGCGCGCCCTTAAAGCCGGGGCTGATATGCACCAGACCTTGAAAATGGTGCAGCAATTTCGTTTGGATAATACCACGACGCCGATTGTGTTGATGGGGTATGCGAACCCCGTGCTGCAATACGGGAATGAAAAATTTTGCGCGGATGCGGCGAGCGCGGGGGTGGATGGGCTGATTATCGTTGATCTGCCGCCGGAGGAAAGCGAGACTTTAGAGAATGCTGCGCGGAAGTATGGCCTCGATTTTATCCGGTTGCTGACGCCTACGACGGATGAGGCGCGTATTCCCGTCGTGGTTAAAAACGCCAGCGGGTTTCTTTATTATGTGTCGGTGACGGGGATTACGGGTGCAGCAAAGGCGGATCCGGAGTCTATCCGTCCGCATATCGAGCAAATCCGCCGTCATACAAAATTGCCGATTGCCATTGGTTTTGGTGTCAGGACGCCCGAGGATGTGAAAGCTTTGAGCAGCGTTGGGGATGCCGTGGTGGTTGGGTCGGCGATTGTGCAGACGATTGAGGCCAATTTGAAGGCGGGCGATGTTTTTGATTCTGTTGCCGCACAAGTGGCGGCGCTTTCTTCTGTATTACGGCAATAAATTCAGGCAATCGACTTGACTAACCAGACTGCTATACTCATAAATCTAGGCCTCCCTAGGGGGATGTTGAAACAAACATAAGAGTCACGATGAACTGGCTGACCAATTTTATCCGTCCGAAAATTCGCTCGCTCGTCGAGCCTAAAGAAGTTCCCGATAATCTGTGGCAGAAATGCCCGAAATGCGATGGGATGCTGTTCAGCCGCGAGTTGATCGAGAGCCTGAATGTGTGTACGCATTGCGGACATCATTTGCGTTTAACCGTTAAGGAACGCTTGCCTATTTTGTTTGATGACGGCAAGTACACCAAGCTGGAGTTGCCGGATGTTCCGCTTGATCCTTTGAAATTCAAGGATCGGAAAAAATATGCGGATCGTATCCGCGAGGCGCGGCACGAAACGGGTTTGAAAGATGCGATCACCGTGGCTAAGGGGACAATCGGCGGGCAGAATGCCGTGGTTGCCGCTTTTAATTTCAGTTTTATGGGCGGGTCGATGGGGGCCGGTGTCGGCGAAGGGCTGGTTATGGCCGCCGAGGAAGCCGTTAGAACAGGTTCTGCGTTTATCGCCATTCCGGCCTCGGGCGGGGCGCGGATGCAGGAGGGGATGTTATCGCTTATCCAGATGCCGCGCTCGATCATCGCGGTGGAGATGGTGAAGGAAGCGCGGCTTCCCTATATCGTTATTCTTGTCGATCCGACAACGGGCGGGGTGAGTGCGTCGTTTGCGATGGTCGGTGATATTCACATTGCCGAGCCGGGCGCGACGATTGGCTTTGCGGGGCGGCGGGTGATCGAGGAAACGGTGCGCGAGAAATTGCCCGAGGATTTCCAGACCGCCGAGTATTTACGTGAAAAAGGCATGGTTGATATGGTGGTGGCGCGTAAAGACCAGCATGAAGTTCTTTCCCGCATTTTGAATATCTTGATGGATAAAAACGGGCGCGGGGGCGGCGCGAAAAAATCCGGCGGTTCCGGATCGGTTTCGGGCGCACGGGCGGGCGGGCGTATTCTCGGCGTGATTGATGGTCGGGGCACGAAGGCCGAGGCCGCGCAAAAACAGGTGAAAGCCGCGCAGGATTCGCTTCGGAAAATGAAACTCGGCGGCAAAAAAAAGCTCAAAAAAAACAAGGCGTAAGCCATGTACGTCAGCGACATACGTCATGCCTCGCCCGCGCTTGAGGCCAAGCTTGCCCATATTTATACGCTCGGGCGCAAGACGATCAGTTTGGATTTTCGCTCTGAATATCTTGATCTGCTGGCGGCGTTTGGAAACCCGCATTTAAATCTTCCACCCGTTATTCATATGGCAGGGACGAACGGCAAGGGGTCGATTGTCGCCAGTTTGCGCGCTGTTCTGGAGGAGGCGGGATATAAAGTTCATGCCTATACTTCACCGCATTTATGTTCCTTCAACGAGCGGATTGTTTTGTCGGGGCGTTTTATTGAGAATGATTTTTTAGAATCGCTGATTGATGAGGCGATTGTCCTTAATCGCGGGAACGATATTACGTTTTTTGAATTGACGACGGCGATGGCGTTTGCCGCTTTTTCGCGTGTGTCCGCCGATATTTTATTGCTGGAGGTCGGTCTTGGCGGGCGGATGGATTGCACGAACGTTATTGAAAGGCCGCTTGTTTCGGTCATCAGTTCGATCGGGTATGATCATATGGAATTTCTGGGCGAGACGTTGCCTAAAATCGCGGCTGAAAAAGGCGGTATTTTCAAGCCAGGCGTTCCTTGTGTTATTTCCCGGCAAAATTCTCAATCGATTGAAGCGGGTGTTGTCGATGTGCTTGTGGCGCAAGCGGCGAAGACAGGGTCGCCAGTGTCGCGGTTTGGCGCGGAGTGGTTCATCCAGGATCAGGGTGATGGGGTCAGGTTTGTGTATAAAGATGTGGACATGAGTCTGCCGCGCCCGAATTTAAGCGGTGTACATCAGATTTATAATGTTGGCGCGTCTCTGGCCGCACTTCAGATCATCAAGGGGCAATTCCCCGTTTCAGGAGAGGCAATCCGGTCTGGATTGGGAAAAATTCAATGGTCGGCGCGGCTTCAGGACATCACACAAAGTTTTTCTTTGCCGCCCGGCTGGGAGGTCTGGCTGGATGGCGGGCATAATGAAGACGCGGCGCGGGTGCTGGCGGATCAGGCGACTCAATGGAATCAACAGGATGGAAAAAAGCTGCATTTGATTCTGGGAATGATGAACCATAAAGACCCGGCGGAGTTCCTTGATCCCCTGTTGCCGCATCTTTCTTCGCTTTCCTTTACGGCTATACCGGCCGAGCCAAAAAGTTATAGTGCCGCCGCGTTGGATCGATTGGTGTTTTCGGTCAAAAAAGAAGGATTGTTGGCTGAGGCTTGCGCGGATTTTCAAGAGGCTTTGCAAAACATTGCGGCGCGTGAGCAAACGCCGGGTCGTATTTTGATCGCCGGGTCGCTCTATCTTGCGGGGCATGTCTTGAAAAGACTGGATATTAAGCCATAATGGGCTTTGATGACTTCTCAAGCTTCTCCCATTATTGCGCTGGTTGACGATGATCGTAATATATTGATCTCCGTCACCATGGCGTTAGAGGCCGAAGGGTTTACGGTGCATAGCTATAATGATGGCGAGGCGGGGCTGGCGGGGTTGTTTGCGAGTCCGCCCGATCTGGTTGTTCTCGATATTAAAATGCCGCGCATGGACGGAATGGAAGTCTTGACCAAGTTTCGTGAGAAGTCGAAGGTTCCTGTTATTTTTCTGACCTCTAAAGACGATGAAATTGACGAGGTTATTGGCCTTCGTATGGGGGCCGATGATTACATCAAAAAGCCGTTTTCGCAGCGTCTTTTGGTTGAGCGTATCCGGACGCTTTTGCGGCGGAATAGCGGTCATGCGCCCGAGCCGAAGGCTCTTTCCTCGCAGCATATTGTTCGTGGGCATCTTCGCCTTGATGATTCCCGGCATTTATGTACGTGGAAGGACATCGAGATTGTTTTGACCGTTACGGAATATCTTCTTTTGAAGGCTCTTGTTGAACGGCCGGGGCATGTCCGGGACAGAGAGCAGTTGATCGATACCGCATATGGTGAGAATATTTACATCGACGATCGTACCGTCGATTCGCATATCAAACGCGTCAGAAAGAAATTCAAAGCCATTGACACCGAATGCAACCACATCGAAACCCTCTACGGAGTCGGATACCGATATAAGGAAAAATAAGCCGCCGGGCGATTCCGATGGCGATCTTCCTTATTTCGATGATCTTCTTGATTTGTATTGGGGCGGGCCGGAGAGGCGGATTACCGGATTGACCCTTCGGATCATTGGGGTCAACGCCTTTGCCCTTTTGATGTTGGCCTTTGGCATATTTTATCTTGGCCAGTATCAAAATAGTCTGATTGCCAACAAGCTCGATAAATTCCGGACGGATGTTGAGTTGATCGCGGCGATTCTTTCGGAAACATCCGAGGAGCAGGATTTTGTACGCCAGCGCGTGACGAAACGATTGAGCCAGCAGATCGGGCAGAGAATTTATGTTTTTGGATCTTCCGGTGAACTTTTAATCGATTCGCAGGCATTGCCCGATCTTGAGGGTGTTGGGGATCGTTACAAAGAGGAGGAGCCTTCCCAGAAGCTTCATACTGTGCAGATTCTTAAGGAAATGGCGGGGTTTGTCGTTGGCTTCCTGCCGAACCGCAATCGTCTTCCATTGTATACGGCGAAAAATCTGGTTCGGGCTTCTGAGCATCCCGATGCCGAGGATGCCATCCGGGGGATTGTCAGTATGTCGGCGTGGCAGGACGAGGACGGTCATATATTTTTGACCGCAGCATCGCCGATGTTCAGGGATAAAAAAATCCTCGGCGCGGTTTTGCTGGCACGTAGCGGGCAGGATATTGAGGAGGATGTCGGCGGTGTCTGGACGAATATTTTGAAAACATTTCTGATGACATTGTTGATTACCGTTCTTCTTTCTATTTATTTATCCGGGACGATTGCCAAACCACTTAGAAAATTGGCGGCGGCGGCGGAAGGGTTACGAAAGGGGCGTGATACCGAGATTCCCGATTTGAGTTATCGGAACGATGAAATCGGGGAGCTGTCGATTGTCTTGCGCGAGATGATGGAGGCGTTGCGGGATCGTATGGGGGCGATTGAGCGATTCGCCGCCGATGTTGCCCATGAACTCAAAAATCCCCTGACGTCGCTTAAAAGCGCGGTTGAGACGGTTTCAGTCGTTAAAAAAGAGAAAGACCGGGCGAAATTGATGGAGATTATCGCCGACGACATTGTACGGATGGATAGGTTGATTACCGATATTTCGGCGGCTTCGCGGCTTGACGCGGAACTTTCGAGAGAGATTTTATCGAAGATTGATCTTTTCGCGGTGCTTCGCAGCTTGCTTGATTTGCATACGCCTCCGGCTGGCCGTTCGGCGGCGCATGATTCGGCTGTCCGCATTGTGAAGGTTGATCTTCCTCATGTTCGGATTGTGCTGAATGATCTGGGGGAGGAGCCTAGTTTTATCTGGGGGCTTCCGACCCGGGTGGGGCAGGTTTTCGAGAATCTTTTGTCGAATGCGCTGTCTTTTTCGCCGCCCGGAGCCGCGGTTCATATCACAATCATTCCCGGAAAAAAGACTGTTTCCGTTACGGTTGAGGATTCAGGGCCGGGTATTCCTGAAAACAGGCTGGAGAAGGTTTTCGAGCGGTTTTATACCGAGAGGCCGGAGCATGAAGATTACGGCAAGCATTCCGGCCTTGGCTTATCGATATGTCATCAGATCGTTTCGGCGCTGGGTGGTAAAATTTTTGCTGAAAATATCCGGAACGAGAGCGATGAGGTTATCGGTGCGCGTTTTACCGTTATCTTAAGTAGGGCGACATGAAAAAAAACAAAGAAAATAAAATTGTTTTTGTGACCGGACTTTCCGGCGCGGGGATGAGTTCGGCACTGAAAATCCTTGAGGATTTTGGGTATGAGGTTTTTGACAATTTTCCTTTGTCGCTGGTTAAGCCGCTTTTGAAGGAAACGAAAAAAGGGCAGCCGGTCGCAGTGGGGATTGATACGCGCAGCCGGGGGTTTTCCGCAGAGACGCTGGCAAGGAAGGTGGAGGAATTTAAGGGATCGCTGTTGTTTGTGACGTGCGATGCCGCCGTTTTGCAAAAAAGATTCAGCGAGACGCGCCGCCGTCACCCGATGGCCGTTGATCGCCCGGTCAGCGAGGGGATTCGTAAAGAAAAGAAAAAATTGGATCCGATTCAGTCGAAGGCCGCCCTTACGGTTGATACGTCGGAGCTGTCGATCCATGATTTACGTCATATCCTTGAGGGGCATTTTGCCGTACGCCGCAAAGGCGGACGGTTGGTGGTTTCGCTCATGTCTTTTGCCTATCGTCATGGTGTGCCGCGAGAGGCGGATATTATTATGGACGTACGATTTCTGAAAAATCCGCACTGGGTGAAGAGTTTAAAGGGCAAGACCGGGGTTGATAAAAAGGTCGGGGCTTATATAGAAACAGATCCGCAATGGGATCCGTTTCTCAATAATTTTAAATCTTTGCTCACGCCCTTGTTGCCGCGTTATGCGGAGGAGGGCAAGTCTTACCTGACGATTGCCGCCGGGTGTTCAGGCGGGCGTCATCGCTCTGTATTCACCGTACGTGAGTTGAGTACGTGGCTTGCCGATCTGGGGTACACCGTCCATGTCGAGCACAGAGATGTCGAGCGGTAGTTATTTGTTGAAACTTACTGTGTTATTTAGCGAGAAGCCTGTATTGGGCTGATTTGCTTCTCCAACACACAGGCTGAAATATTCAGACATCTGGCCTGGCTTTAACTGTGAGGCGTTTCTGCATACTAAATCGAATGTTTCCGTTACTTTTCCCATATCTGTACACCCTTTTTTGTATTGTTTTTATGATTTGCCGTTTACGCAGTGATGGCTATAAACCGAGGGTCATTCCCGGTTTTGAGTCTGGCGTATAATCCAAGTTTCCCGGATCTTCGGCCATGCAAACGCCGCTGGCCAAGCCCGCAGCCGTTAGCCCGCAGGCATAAGTGAAATCATTTTTGGACGTCTTTGGAATCGTCATGGAGCACACCCTTTTCTAATGTTAGTACCGCGTTTTCTACCGAGACCCCTTTTCCGTCGTAACTGCGGAAGATGATTTTTGTAGGGTCTGTCTCGGACCTCTTAGGAACTATATTAAACAAAAGACGCCTGCGCGTCAAATTTCCGAGTTTGGTCAAATCCTTCTTGCCGTTCAGAAGCGTTATGATGTTTCCCAGTCTTTTTGTTGTAATTTCAATGTCTTCGCTGGTGTCTATTACGGTGTAGTCGCCGACGGGTTCGTATTCGCCCTTTTCTTTTTTGAACATAAATATTTGATAGGAATGCGGGACAAGCGGATTCGGCTTGTAGATGAAAAGTGCTTTTTCGCTTTGTTCGTTAAATTTCAGTCCCATGGCTTATACTATCATGTTTCAAAAGTAAAAAAATCGTTAATTCTGCTTGATTTGCGGGGTGCGAAGTGTCACAAAAAGCCGTTGTTTATACCCAAGGAGAAAAAAGATGAATGCCAAGCCGCAGGCCGTGCAAAATGATTATAAAGTAAAAGACATTTCCCTCGCCGAATGGGGACGTAAAGAGATTGACCTCGCCGAAGCCGAGATGCCCGGATTGATGGCGACGCGTGCGGAATATGGCGCGAAGAAGCCCTTGAAAGGCGCGCGGATTGTTGGTTGCCTCCACATGACGATCCAGACGGCTGTTTTGATTGAGACGCTGCAGGAATTGGGCGCAAGCGTGCGCTGGTCGTCCTGCAATATTTTCTCGACGCAGGATCATGCTGCGGCGGCTGTGGCCGCTCGCGGGACGCCGGTTTTCGCCTGGAAAGGCCAGACGATGGAAGAGGCCGAATGGTGCATTCACCAGACGATCAAGGGGCCGGATGGATGGACGCCGAATATGATCCTTGATGACGGCGGCGATTTGACCGCGATCATGCACAATGATTATCCGGATATGATGAAAGACGTGAAGGGTATTTCCGAGGAAACTACCACGGGCGTTTTGCGTTTACATGAAATGGCAAAAAAGGGTGCGCTAAAAGTTCCCGCTATTAACGTCAATGATTCGGTTACCAAGTCGAAGTTCGACAATAAATACGGTTGCCGCGAATCGCTGGTGGATGCGATCCGCCGCGCTACGGACATTATGATGGCCGGTAAAGTTGCCGTTGTTGCCGGGTTTGGCGATGTGGGTAAAGGTTCGGCTGAATCGCTGCGCCATGCCGGATGCCGAGTGATGGTTACAGAGATTGACCCCATTTGTGCGCTTCAGGCGGCGATGGAAGGGTTCGAGGTCGTGACGATGGAAGACGCCGTGCCGCGCTGCGATATTTTCGTGACGACGACGGGCAACAAGGATGTCATTACCGTTGATCATATGCGCGGAATGCGTGATCGGGCGATTGTTTGCAATATCGGTCACTTCGATAATGAAATCCAGGTCGAGCCACTTCGCAATATGAAGTGGAATAATATCAAGCCGCAGGTGGATGAGATTGAATTCCCGTCGGGCAAGCGAATCATCTTGCTGGCCGAGGGGCGTCTTGTGAATTTGGGTTGTGCGACCGGGCATCCGAGCTTTGTTATGTCGGCATCGTTTACTAACCAGACGCTTGCCCAGATTGAACTCTGGACGAATGGCGCGAAGTACGAGAACAAGGTTTATGTTCTGCCGAAGGAGCTGGATGAAAAGGTTGCCCTGCTTCACCTTGAAAAGGTGGGCGCGAAGCTGTCCAAGCTGTCCAAGGAGCAGGCTCATTATATCGGCGTGTCGCCGGATGGACCGTTTAAAAAGGACGAATATCGGTACTAATTAAGCAAAAAGCCCGCGAAAGCGGGCTTTTTTGTAGCCGAGAGGCGCATTTTTTTGTTTACATATTTGTAGTTATTTGCTAAAAACCCGGCCATGGGAAAAAAGAATATATTTAGTGATGATCAGATTTCCACGTTGATTTGGCGCATCAATGTGAAGCGCAATTTTCTTGTTCATATTAACGGGATGAGCAAGGACGAGGCGGATGTTGTCCTTGCCGGGCAGGTGATGCGGTTTGCCCATCAGGGGCAGGAATTGCGGATGGGCGGGGCTTATGAAACGCATCCGCAATGGATTGCCGATCAAGTCGATGATCCTGTTGAAAAGCAGGGACGGTTCTTTCACGATATTTTTGAAGATACGAATATTCTTGCCGATCATTTGCGCCGGATGCGATTTGCTGAGGCCGCGATTGTGGATGCTTCTCTGGCGACCAAGCCCGAGGGAATCAGAGATAATGACGAGGATTATGATTATATCGAGTATGCCGAGAGTCTGCGGTTTTATCCGTCGGTTTGTCGGTTGAAACTGGATGATTCCAGTCACAATATGGATCCGCTTCGGCGTGCCTCCGGGGATAAGTTTTCGCCAAAGCGGCAAAGGCGTTTTGATGCTTATGCCCTGACCATTCCTTATTATGCGTATATCGTCGATTTATATGATCGGGGTTTAGATGAGCAGGCGCGTAATTCGACGTATGTTGATTTTGTCATGGACACTAATTTTTTAGAGACGATTCCTGAGGATTTGCGGGACAGGCTTATGGATCGTGTTTTTAATGTTGATTTTGTCATGGACACCAATTTTTTAGAGACGATTCCTAAGGATTTACGGGATAGGCTTATGGATCGTGTTTTTAATGATCTTGAAAATTATATTTATGCGCCTAAAACAAGAAATAACTGGAAAGTTCTTCTGGATGATTTGTCTTTGATCAATAAGGATAAGGTTCAGGTTCAGGCTGTGGGTAAGGTTTCCCATGATCTTTCAAATTGTTCTTGTTGTTCTTTTGATCCTTTTTTTGCTTCTTGAAATCCGGGCTTGTTCTTTTGCCCCGGTGTTTCTAGAATCGTTTCCGTGACTGATATTTCCACCCCTAGAAAGCAGGGATTGCTGCAAAAATTTTTGGGTCGTTCCCCGGATTCTATTGAAACCGGGGCGGGCGGGATTGTCCTTGCGGCGTTGCCGTTCGATTATTTCGGCTGGTCGGCCAAAGGCGCTGCTTTTTGTAGTGACCGGCTTTGTTCCTTGCTTGGACTGGCGGCGGCGCGGTCGGTTGTCGATATTCAATCCTGCCTTGGTCCCAGCGATGCTGCGGCGCTCGAGGGGATGGTCAACCGATTGCAGAAAATCGGCACTCCCTTTGCGTTGATCGCCAG
>JBASFN010000228.1:0-2151 GCA_049653045.1 Alphaproteobacteria bacterium | reverse complement strand
CCGCCCGTGGAGGCGGCGTTTTGTAGAAATAAAAAAAGAAAAACTACTTCTTCTTTTTTGCTTTTGCTTTTGCTTTTTTAGCAGGTGCTTTTTTCGCTTTCGCGGGCTTACGCACTTTTGCTTTCGTTTTTTTAGCAGGCGATTTCTTAGCAGTCGTTTTTTTCTTAGCAGCCATTTTAGTCTCCAATGTTTAAGTTTAAGGGAAAATTTGACCAGAACGGTCAAGGAAGGAAGCAACTCTACTTGCAGTAATATACACGGATTTACCCTAATGGCCAAATAGAATTTTAAAGGGGCGTTTTTTGAAAATAATTCCCCCGGCTTCCCCCCCTCCAATATTTAAAAAAGCCTTAAATCTTCTTTTGAATATTCCCCGCAGGTTTGTTATCACTACACCCATGCACGATACAGACACACAAATCGCCCTTGCCTGCCGCACCTGGGCTTTTGAAGAGGCAAAATCCATTATCAAACGCCTTGGCGGTAAAACCCCGGACAAGGGCTATGTCCTGCTTGAAACGGGTTATGGCCCCTCTGGCCTCCCCCATATTGGCACGTTCGGGGAGAATTGCCGGACGACGATGGTCATGCGCGCCTTTCGCCGCTTATCCGACATCCCGGCCAAGATCATCTGCTTTTCCGACGATATGGATGGCCTGCGGAAAGTGCCGGACAATATCGAGAACAAAGACGGCCTCGCCGCCAATCTCGGCAAGCCGCTCACGCAAGTTCCCGACCCGTTCGGCACGCATGACAGTTTCGGCGCACATAATAACGCAAGGCTCCGCGCCTTCCTCGACCAGTTTGGGTTCGAGTATGAATTCATTTCCTCCACCGCCTATTATAAGGCCGGGAAGTTCGATGAAACCCTGCTGAAAATGCTAGCGAAGCACGAGGACATTAAAAAAGCCGTTATTCCGATTCTCGGCGAAGAACGCGCCGCGACCTACAGCCCCTTTCTCCCCCTCTCCCCCACAACCGGGAAAGTGCTTCAGGTTGAAATCATCGGCACGGATGCGGCCAAGGGCACTGTCCGCTTTATTGATGAGGACGGCAGCGAAACCGAAGTCCCCGTCACCGGCGGCCATGTCAAGGCGCAATGGCGCGCCGACTGGGCGATGCGCTGGTACGCGCTGGACGTGGACTATGAAATGTCCGGCGTTGACCTGAAAAGCGCGGCGGATGTTTCGGGGAAAATCCTGAAGATTCTCGGCAAGCCTCGCCCCGCCGGATTCCATTACGATCTGTTCCTCGACGAAAAGGGCGAGAAGATTTCCAAATCAAAAGGCAACGGTCTGACCATTGAGCAATGGCTGACCTATGCGCCACATGAAAGCCTCGCCTATTATATGTTCATCCGTCCGACATCGGCGAAGAAATTGCACTTCGACGTTATTCCGAAGGCTGTCGATGAATATATTCAATTCGTTGAAAAATTACCGTCCCAAGACGATAAAGCAAAACTTGAAAACCCGGCATGGTATATCCACGATGGGAAACTCCCGAACGGACAATTTTCTCCGATCTCGTTTTCCCTGCTGCTGAATCTGGCCAGCGCGGCAAACGCGCACAACAAGGAAACACTCTGGAATTATATCAAGATGCACAAACCCGGCGTGACGCCGGATAGCGCGCCGTTTCTTGATCGCCTCGTCGGCCATGCGGTTAAATATTACGAAGACTTTGTCCTGCCCGCGAAACAATACCGGATGCCGGACGAGCGCGAGCGCAAAGCCATGGAAGATCTTGCCACCCGCCTTGACGGGGTTGCCGATGATGCCGATTTAGAGACCCTGCAAACAGCCGTTTTCAGCGCGGGCAAAGAGAACGGCTATGAGAAGGAGGAACTTCGGAACTGGTTCCAGGCTCTCTATCAGGTGCTGTTAGGCCAGAATGAAGGCCCCCGATTCGGGTCGTTTATCCAGCTTTATGGCCGGACTGAGACAAATGCGCTTATTAGAAAAGCCTTATGTGGCGATCTCGCAAAAGTGGCGTAGAATCAATAAGTTACACGTTCGTTTCTTCATAAAATTTATTTAAAATTTTAAATAAATTTTACAAATGCCTGAATTATGTAATACTATGAATATATAGGATCACAAATATCAGGAAAGGATTGCCTGCTTATGGCCGGCCTCCACTCGTTTGAAA
>JBASFN010000227.1:0-2606 GCA_049653045.1 Alphaproteobacteria bacterium | reverse complement strand
CCTTATTACAGCCTTATTAGTTAGGCTCAGGATTCATTGATTAAGGTAAAGTGTGACGATAGCAGCGATGGTAAGCCGCCATGGTCTTCACCCCGAAAATCGTACCATTTTCAATGAGAGGAAATCCAGCTAGTTTAACGTAACCAACCGGAGGAAAGACATGAAGAAGAAACGTTTTACGGAGCCGCAGATTGCTTTTGTTTTGAAACAGGCAGAGGTCGGAGTGGCGGTCGCGGAAGTCTGCCGGAAGACAGGGATATCGGAGCAGACTTTCTACCGATGGAAGCAAAAGTACGGAGGGATGCTGCCGTCGGAGATGAAAAAATACAAACAGCTGGAAGAGGAGAACGCCCGGCTGAAGCGCCTCGTGGCCGACATCAGCCTCGACAAGGAAATGCTGCAGGAAGTCATCAGAAAAAAGCTCTGAAGCCTGTCCGTCGCAAAGAGCTTGTGGATTTTCTGCGCAAGGCATTTCAGGTCAGCATCCGCCGCGCATGCGGCGTGATGCAAGCCAACCGTGGAAACTATCACCGCAAGCCGAAGAAGGACGGTCAGGCTGTTCTGGTCAAACGCATCAAGGAGGTCTCGGAGCTGCGCATGCACTACGGGTACAAACGCATTTATATTTTTCTGCGTCGGGAGGGCTGGATGATCAACCACAAACGCGTATATCGTCTTTATTGTCAGGAAGGCCTGCAATTACGGCGTAAAAAGCCCAAACGCCGTGTCGCGGCAAAGAAGAGGAATGATCGTTTGCCGATCACCGGCACGCATGACACGTGGTCGATGGATTTTGTGTCTGACCAGCTTTATAACGGCCAGCGTTTGCGCTGCCTGACGATCGTCGACGCCTTCAGCAAGTTATCTCCCGCCATCGGTGTCGGCTTTCAATACCGGGCGGCGGATGTCGTGGAAACGCTGGAGCAGGCTGCCGAAGAATTCGGCTACCCAAAAAATATCCGCGTCGACAACGGCCCGGAATTTATCTCGAAGGAACTCGACCTGTGGGCATTCACGCATGGCATCACACTTGATTTTTCCAGGCCCGGAAAACCGACCGACAATGCCTTCATCGAAAGCTTCAATAGCCGCTTCCGGCAGGAGTGTCTGAACGCAAGCTGGTTTTTAAACCTGAACGATGCTAAGCTGAAAATTGAGAGCTGGCGGCGAGACTATAACACCGTCCGTCCTCATTCTGCGATCGGCAACAAAACGCCCGCCGAATTTGCAGAAATCGCATCCCCGGCTAGCCGGGGATGCCAACCAAGGCCGGATTTTCTCTCCGCCGATGGTCCGACAAAAGGGTGAAGCTCACAAGGCCGGAATTTCTCTCCGCCGATGGTCCGACAAAAGGGTGAAGCTCAAACGCAGGAAAAGTACCTATTACGGGTGGACTCCTCAATGGGGGTTGACTCACGGTCCCCGCCCACGGCGAAAAATTTGCGGTGTAATCAGGAACGCCTTGAAGAGTGCCGTTGAAAATCGTTGATGCAACTGCTCCTGCGTCGTGAAGAGCGGTATCAGAAATTGTTGGGAGCTCATGGTTAGGATTTAGTCCATCCGCATTTGTAATATCCTCTGCAAATGCTTTAATGATCTGGTTTGATCTAATTTGAACTTCTGTATCAGAAAGAGACTCACCGTAACGTAATTCATACTGCGCCTTTGTATAATCGCGGATGAAATCCGCGAAGAATCCTGTACCCGTATTGACATCCCGTGCACCGTTGACCCATTGCCAAACGGAAAGTTCTACGCCGTCCTTGGGACTTTCAAACAGTGTTCCGTAGCCGTCGGTTATAGCTTCAAAAATATAATCGTAAACTGGAGTATACGCGCCGAGCAGCTCCGTCTGCTCGTCAATGGCGGCTTGGGCCAGAAGCGCCTGAATGTCGGAAGCCTGCTGCGACGTGAATGGAAAGCTCATGGCGCGTCTCCTTGGCTGTCTGCCCATTTTTGCGCTTCTTTAATCATGAAATCTATTTTCTCTCTGTTTTCATGGTCCAGCACAGCAAACTCTGTGGCAGGGTAATCTACCCTGTTAAATCTGTACCAAAGGACAAAACCGTCTGGATGAAAATAGGATGTGTCGCAAAAAGAAACTAAGTGTTCCTTTCGCGTTTCTTCGTATCCGTCACAACGAATCAAAACGGGATCTTTATTTTTTGTTGGAGCAATATTTAAGGGAAGAATGTAAAGTTCATTCTTCGTTTCTAAAATTCTAATTCTCTTAATTCCATCAAAAACAGTTTCAATGTTCCCATTTCTTTCTGACTCTTTAATCCTTTCTTTGTAGCGATCATAAGTAGTTTGGAAATTATTGGCACTTGATGAACTAGAAAGTGCCAGATGAGGCCATCGCATACCCTGCACATTGCCAATGAAATTGGTATCACAACTCTTGTGAAGATCGGATATTTCTTCGCCGGAATTCAGCCGCAGCGTTGTGCCATAGCGTTGTGTTGAAAGGTTTATACCGTTTATTTCAATGATGATGTGATCTTCCTTGTGACCTGCCCCCCAACTTTACTCCAGCCGAGGGTAGAGTTCTGCCGTGGTTATAGACGGCGGTGTTAGAGCCGTCAACGAATGATCAGGGGGCATGC
>JBASFN010000226.1:0-11842 GCA_049653045.1 Alphaproteobacteria bacterium | reverse complement strand
TCCCCTGTTCTCTTTGTTGCCTTTGCGGACGAATTTCAGGAGGGCGATGATCGCCGCCGGGGTTACGCCGGGTATGCGGGAGGCCGCTCCTAATGTTTCAGGGCGCGCCCGTTCGAGCTTTTGGCGGATTTCAGTGGAGAGGCTCCCGACTTGTGTGTAGTCCAAGGTTTCAGGCAGGAGTAGGTTTTCGTCTTTTTTAAAGGCTTCAATATCCGCGTCGTGGCGATTCATATATCCTGAATACAGCGCGTCATATTCCATCTGTTCCCTGATGTCTGGCTTTATCGTTTTGAGTTCGGGCCAGAGGGTTGCCAGCTTGTCCCATGTTATATCCGGGTGTGACAAAAGAGCATGGGCGGAGCGGCGCACGCCATCCTTGTTGATGATAATCCCCCCCCTCTCCAGTTCGTTCGGGGTGGCCTGAAGGCCGGACATCATCTCCCGCGCTTCATTCATTTTTTCTTGTTTTTTTGACCAGGCCCCTGCCCTGACGTTTGATACGCATCCTGCTTCGATGCCCTTTGATGTTAGTCTCTGGTCGGCGTTGTCGGCGCGGAGTTTTAGGCGGTATTCTGCCCTGCTCGTGAACATCCGGTAGGGTTCGGGTGCGCCGCGTGTTATGAGATCGTCGATCAGGACACCGATATAGGCGTCAGAGCGGTCGAGGGTAAAGGGGGGAGTTGTTTCACGTGAAACATCACTTCCGCCCGCGCTGGTGAGAATCGCGGCATTGATCCCGGCCATGAGGCCTTGCGCCCCCGCTTCTTCGTAGCCGGTGGTTCCGTTGATCTGGCCGGCAAGGAACAGGCCGCCGATTTTTTTTGTTTCCAGTGAAGATTTAAGGCTTCTGGGGTCTACATAGTCGTATTCAATGGCGTAGGCCCATTCGAGAATTTTGACGGCTTCAAGGCCTGGAATGGTTCGGATATAGGCGTCTTGAATGTCTATGGGTAGTGAGGTTGAGATGCCGTTTGGGTAGATTGTTGGGTCGTCCAGCCCTTCCGGTTCCAGAAAGACCTGGTGGCGGGTTTTATCGGCGAAGCGTGTGACCTTGTCCTCGATGGAGGGGCAATAGCGCGGGCCGGTTCCCGAAATCTGGCCGGAATACATCGCCGATCTGTGGATATTATCGCGGATGATTTTGTGGGTGTTTTCGTTGGTGTAGGTTATGTGACATGATATTTGCGGGATGTTGATTTTGTCGGTCAGGTAGGAAAATGGTACGGGGGTTTCATCCGCTTTTTGCTCTTCGAGGGCGTTCCAATTTATCGTTCTACCGTCCAGTCGGGCTGGGGTTCCGGTTTTTAGCCTTCCAAGGGGGAATTCAAGTTTTTCAAGGGTTTGTGCCATGGCAATGGATGGTTTTTCGCCAACCCGACCAGCCGGAATTTTTTCATCTCCCCGGTGGATGATTCCGCGTAAAAAGGTTCCGGTGGTTAGAACGACTGCGCCGCATTTTATTATTGTTTCTGCCGGGTGCGGGGCAGGGGATGTCCATTCGACGCGCAGGCCTTCAACCTGGCCGTTTGAGCCGAGAATTAGGTCTTCGGCGGAGCCTTCGAGTAAGGTTAAGTTGTTGTAATTCCTTAATATATCTTGAATAGCCGCGCGGTAGAGCTTGCGGTCGCTTTGGGTGCGGGGGCCGCGCACGGCGGGGCCGCGTGAGGCGTTTAACATGCGGAACTGGATGCCGGAGCGGTCGGCGGCCAGCCCCATCAGGCCGTCCAGCGCGTCGATTTCCCTGACCAGATGTCCCTTGCCGAGGCCGCCGATGGCCGGGTTACAGGACATGACGCCGATTGTCTCTAGCTTGTGGGTGAGGAGGGCGGTTTTTGCGCCCATGCGGGCACTTGCGGCGGCGGCTTCGCAGCCCGCATGTCCTCCGCCCACGACGATGACGTCAAATCCTTTGTCCATGCGGGGGTTATACGCCTAAAACGTAAGAAAATTCCAGTAATTTAATGATCGCGCCGTCGCCGCAGGAGCACATAAACCGCGCCTTCGCCGCCGTGGCGGAGCTGGGCGGGGGTAGATTTGAGGACAAGGGCGGCGAGGGGGCTTTCGCGGAGCCAGTCTGGAAGCCGGGTTTTGATGATGCCGGGTTTGCCGAGTAATCCCTTGCCGGTGATGACAAGAACGCAGCGCCGCCCGAGATCGTGGCTGGTTTTGATGAAGCGGGTGAGAGATTCTTGCGCCTGCGCTTGTCCCATGCCGTGGAGGTCGATGGTGGCTTCGATCTCCATTTTGCCGCGTTTGAGGCGTTGATCCGTTCGGCGATCTACTTCTGCCCCTCTGGTATTGGTTGTTTTTTCCCTTGGTTTTTTGGGTTCGATGATGATACGAGCCTTGTCGTGGGGGGCGGTTTTTTTGCCGCTTTCCGGCGGGTCGTGGCCCTCGACATAATCCCGGCCTTTCAGGCGATCGACATCTTTTGTTGCCGCTTTCCAGAGTTCGGCGTCTTTTTTGCCGATTTTCCCTTCGCGCTTTTTCTTCATGCCGGTCAGCCCTGTTTTGCCGCATTGTTGCGGACATGCTATAATTACGGTATAAGCAGTATATTCATAAAGATCGGCAGGACGCCATGTTTTCGTCATTTGGGAACATCTTTATCACGCCCCCTCGTCAGGCCGAGAGCGCAGATGCGCGCCTTGATATTCGCCGCCATGATCCGGATCAGGAAAATCGCCGTCGCAAGCGCGATGAAAATTCTTCGGATGCGTTTGATGGTACGGAAGATAGTGCAACGGTAACGGTTGAAGCTCTTCGTTTGTTTCTTGAAAATTTTCTGAAATCGCTGGAGCCGAAGAAAGATGACGGGGTCGGGACATTAAAAGCCGATTTGATTATACCAGATCAAGATTCTTATGCGCCGCCGCCCGTTGTTGACGGCGCGCAGGCGCGGGCAGCCGGGGTTTACCGCCATGTCGCGCAAGGGGTTGAAAAATCGGCCGCGCCGATTGTGCGCCCGGATAATGTTTCCGCACCGTCTGTTGAGCTTGGCGCGGATGATGTTCGCACGATTTATAAATTGATCGATGATTTGAAACCGCTCATTGAACGCGGGATCACGCATGTGACTATTGAGCGCGGCGAAAGTTTTCTCGGTAGTCTTGTTAGGGCTGTTACGATGGCGGCGGCGCGGTTGTAAATGTCTGGCGGATGACCGTGTACCAGTCTGGCGCGTGCATGGAGAGTTGAACGCTGGCTTCCGCTGCGAGCAAGAACATGAAAAAACATAGGAGAGCCGACCACAGGCCGCTATTTCCTGCCTTTGAAACGATAGTGTTTTTTTGATCCGGCGGCAGGATTTTTTTCAGTGCCTTTTTAATTGCCCTCGATCCGAAGATTTGAATCGTGAAAACCGAAATCATCATGCCCGCCGCCATGGCCGCACCGTCGATGGCGATGTGGATGCGGGTGTCGGGAGTAGAGGCGATGATTGTATCGCGCAAGGGTGTCAGCATATAAATAAGATATAAAGCGGCGGCGAGAATGATTCCGGTGATAACGCCGTTGCGCCGGGGTTGTGCTGTAATTTTTTTCAGGGCGCGATCCGCGTTTTCAACCAGCGCCGTTGCCGTTTTTTCCCCAAGCCCTATTGGCGTGTTTTTTAAAAGAAGTCCTGTTGCTTTTGCATTTGAATATTTTGCGGCGGCAAAGATTGCCTGCCGGATGGTGCGGTATTGTCCGGCGCGGCTGATTTTTTCCGCAACGTTGCCGCGTCCTTCTGCCGCTTCTTGCAGCGCGTTCATGCCGCGCCGGAGGAGGGGTTCGAGAAAATTCGATATGTCGGTAATCTCGGCTTGTTTTCCTAAAAGAAATGCAAAGGCTTTGGCGTCCCCCTTGCCGAAGGAAACTTCAATTTTGGCGTAGGGTAGACTGACCTTGTAATGCATTAAAATTTCGTCGGGTTTTTGCGTATCGTCCGGTATCGCCGGCACGGCGGGCGGCGGGATCACGGCGATATTTGCGTGGCCAGGGATTTCTTTTGCCCGTGCTTCTATTGTTTTAAGAAGGGCTTCGGGCAGGTGATCGCGGGTGAATGAATATGTTCCGACCACGTCAATTTCCGCCGTGGTCACATAGGATTGCCAGCCTTGCCCGCTGCAATTCTGGCACTGGGTCGATCCGTGCGCTTTGCAGATGTTACAGATTATTTTTCGCGTCTGGTGACAGGTCAGGCAGGGCGTGCGTCCTTGGCCGTTGCATTTTGGACATGTTTGCTGGCCGTTGCCCATATAGACAAGCTGTGCGCCCCGGCACTGCGTACACATTTCCATCGCCTGACCGTGACAGCGTGGGCAGACTTCGTGGCCTTTGCCGTGGCAGCGCGGGCATTTAATTTTTCCTTGTGCGCCGCACGGACGGCAGGCTTGATGGTGTATGTATTCCTTTGTCAGGAACGGCAGTTTCATTACTTCGTTGCGAATACCGAATCCCTTGTCTTTTCTCTCGGTGATAATGTTTCTGATTTTAAGAACGGTGTCTTTGCTGCTCAGGACTTTCAGGCGTTCTTTTTCCACGGCGTCGCGTACGCCTTGCGGCCCTTGTACTTTTTCCCCGGTGGTTTTTTTGCCGGGCAGGATTTTTTCCATGGTGCGGGTGCGAAGGATCAAAGATATTTCGGCGTCGTACTCCGCCAGTTGTCCTTCCACCTTGTTTGCGGTTACGGATTCCGGTTTGACCCCGTTGCCGCGTATGGCCGTGCGGACGCGTTCAAGGGCTGGCTCGGCGTAGCCAGCGCCCAGCACATTTGTTGTCGCTTGCGCGTTTTCGGTTTCTTGCGGCGGTTGTTCCACTATGGCCACTCAAAATAAACAAGAGATAGTAAGCTACACGTTCTTATATATAACCGTTGTCAGCCCTGAGGCAAAGGGATGACATATATACCCTTATACCGGGCTGTCTGTGAACATCAAGGGTTGAAACATAAATCCCTTGTTTGGCGCGGCTTCATGCAGTTTAGTAGGGCGTAGAAAGCAGGTGAACCATGAAAGTTAAATTTGATATTGAGTGTACGCCCCAGGAGGCGCGGGTTTTTTTCGGTCTTCCCGACGTGGAGCCGATGCAGGCCGCCTTGATGAAAGAGCTTCAGGATCGTTTGAGCGAGAATATGCGCTCGCTTGATCCGGAAACCATGCTGAAAACATGGTTGCCCGCGACGATTCAAGGGTGGGGCGAGGTGCAGAAAATGTTTTGGGATCAAATGGGTATGTCCGGTTCTGCTCCTTCGGCGTCTTCCGCGATGGGGAAAACGGGCAAGAAATGACCGGGACGATTTACGCTCTTTCGACACCGACCGGGCGGTCTGGCGTGGCTGTTGTCCGGGTGTCCGGTTTGGGGGCGTTGCATAGTCTTAAGTTATTGACGGGCAAAGAGTTTGTTCCACGTACGGCGCATGTTGTCCGGCTTTGTGATCCGGAGAATGGTGGGGTTCTTGATCGCGCCCTTATTTTAACGTTTCAGGCTCCGGCCAGTTTCACGGGTGAGGATGTTGTTGAATATCACTTGCATGGCGGGCGGGCGGTGGTTGAGTCGTTGCTCGCTTTTCTCGTGCGGCAGGCCGATCACCGGATGGCCGAGCCGGGGGAGTTTACCCGCCGCGCCTTTGAAAATGGAAAAATGGATCTGACCGGGGCAGAGGCGATTGCCGACCTGATTGATGCTGAAACGTCGGCGCAGCAGGCGCAGGCACTGGCGCAGATGGATGGTGCGCTTTCGCGGCTTTATGGCGACTGGACGGAGCGGCTTAAAAAATTACTGGCGCATCTTGAGGCCGATCTTGAATTTCCCGATGAAGATTTGCCGGAAGGGATTGATGCGCGTGTTTTGCTTGCGCTTGAATCAATTCGCATGGAAATTTCTGCGCATTTGGATGATAACCGCCGGGGCGAGCGGTTGCGCGATGGTGTTCATATCGCCGTCATCGGTGCGCCGAATGCGGGGAAATCTTCGCTTGTGAACGCGCTGGCGCAACGCGATGTGGCGATTGTATCCGATATGCCCGGTACGACGCGGGATGTGATCGAGGTGCATTTGAATTTGGGCGGGTGGCCTGTGATCCTCTCGGATACTGCGGGTTTGCGCCCAGAACAGCTTGGTGATAGCGGCCATGACCGCGTTGAGTTTGAGGGGATTCGCCGTGCGTTGATGCGGGCACGAGAGGCCGATCTTAAAATTCTACTTTTTGATGCAGGGGCAGAGGCGATGGATGCCGCGACGCTTGCACTGGCCGATTTAAATTCGGTGATTGTCGTCAATAAAATAGATCGCCATGCTTCGGCGCGTTTGCTGGCGGAAGACGCGGTTTTTATTTCCGCGCAGACGGGTGAGGGCATCGATTCGTTGCTGGAGGTTTTGACGGCAAAAATTTCCGCGCTTTTGCGTCCATCCGAAACGCCGTCTCTGACGCGGGCGCGGCATCGCACCGCGCTGGCCGATGCGGTTCATCTTTTGTCGGTGGTAGCTGTGCCAAAATTGCCGGAGCTGGCGGCGGAGGATGTGCGGCTTGCGCTGCGTGCGCTGGGGCGCATTACAGGCCGAGTGGATGTCGAGGATTTACTGGACGTCATCTTCCGCGATTTCTGTATTGGCAAGTAATCCCGTTGCCCAGTTTTTGCAACCATAGATAGTATTATGCAAAGTAATTGCTGCCCATGGTTTAATAATCGGGGCGGTTTACTTTGTCTGAATCGCTTGAAAATTCAATAAAAACAAGCCGCTATAAAAAATCCCGTAATTTTACGTTATGTTAATCCAATGTTTACCATATGGGGGTAATGTTATTACCATAAAAAGACTATTATCGTGTGTTTCTTACTTGTTCGGGATTTATCATCATGGCCACAGGCGGTCAGAAATATTTGGATGCGGCGAAGCGGCGGGGGGCAGAACTCTCGACCGCGATCCTTGACGGGTTTTCCGAAAAGGCAAAAGGTGTGTTCGGGTTTGACGGGCAGACCGAGGGCACGACGCTCCAACAGTTGCGCGAAAGCGGCAATGCCGAAGGGTTGCTGCCGACATCGAATGGCCGCACCGACGGCATGGGTGGTTCTGCCGGGGCGGAAAGCGACGAGGTCAAAGATCGCAAAAACTTTGAACAGATGATGCTGGCGCAGATCAACCAGCGCATGCAAGACATCAACGCCGAGATTGCGCGGTTGAATGCGCGTATCCACGAGGCGGAAGAAGAAGTCAAAGAAAGTGAAAAACTTATCCGTGAGATTGAACAGAATATTGATGAGTCCGACGAGGCCATGGCTGCGTGGCAAAATGGCGCACCGCTTACGGAGGCGCAACGCGGTATCGTTGCCGGTGTGCGGAAAGCGTATAAATCGAAAACAGGCCATGATCTTGATAAAAATAATTCCGATGAATGTGAGAAGGCATTGGATGAGTATAAAGGACAAGAAAACGAACGCGTTGAGCGTGAAAGGGATGTTGTTCGTGAACAGAGAAAAAAGATTCAAGAGAATAGAGATAAGATTCAGGAGAAAAAAGAAGATTATAAAAAGGAAGAAATATTGAGAGAAAGAGTTAAAAGTGGAAATTACAGTCAGGACGATATTGAGGCGGTGAGCAGCAAGGATAATAAACGGGCTTCATTTGAAGTGAGCAATGAACAAAAAACCGAAATAACAGGTGGCCATAAAGAGAATGCTGAATTTGCAGAGAGAAATGCAGAAGTTAATAAGTCCTCATCAAGGGAATCTATGAAAATTTCTCTTGATGATCTGGATGCTTTGGAGACACCGTCTTCTTCTCAAGCCCAGCTTACGCAGACGGCCATGTCATTTTATAAAGAAATGGATGATGAGAAAAAAGTTGATGCTTTAACGACAGAGTTTAATAAGCAAAAACAAAACCCCGAGACTTCACAGGCTGCTCTGAGCAATACACCGATACAAAAAAATAATATCAGTTAATTATATTGATTGTCGGGTGTGCTTTCTGCAAGCCTGTCGCCATATATAGCTTCGTTCATAATAATTAGCGCGGTTCTTAATTCGTCACGAAAATCTACGGCGTTTAGGTTAACTTTATCTTTGAATTCAGATCCGTCTGCAAAAATTTTTATATGGGATTCCGTGTAGGGGCCGACAATAATAGAAACGTTTTTTTTGTATTGCTCTGCCCATTCCGTGACAATCGGAGCTGCTTTTTTGGCCATGTCGACACTTACCAGCAGAGAAAAATGGGAATGGGTTGCTGAGCCAAGTGCGTTGGGCATAGAGTCTCCGATTGCCGCATCTAAAGCTGTATCTTCTGCCTCTTTTGTAAAATTAAAAATCTCGATTTTTCCCGTTTCCAGATGGCTCTGTTTTGTATGATTTGCTTTTTGGGTTTGCGTTACCTGTTGTCCTGGTGCGGTGATGGGTTCGCTGGCCTGTGCATTATTGTTATAAATTCCGGCTGCGCCGATGAGGAGTGCGGTCGCTAGGGCGACTTCTCTGGATTTATCCTGAAACATTGTTGCGAGAGACATTGGCTTCTCCTCTTTTTATTGCGTTCCTGTTTATGGGGCAAAAATACGCTCAAACCCGCAGAAACACAAGAAAACCGGGGAAATCTTTGACGTAATTTTAAAACTTTAATATCCGTTTTTGATTCAAAGGGGTAATAATCTTATAAGCGCAATTTTATTACGTTTCCTGCTCAAAAGTGACATTTTCGGTCGTTAATTTATTAACTCGTTTTGGGGGGTGACTTTGCCGTCATTCCCGCCTTCGCGGGCATGCCGATGGGAGGGTGGGGGTCAAAAAGGTTAATTCTTCCGAAACGAACTGTTATCGACGCCCTTTCATTCCCTTTTGGCGGCGGGGCGCAGGAAAAACTGTGCGTTTTTAGGGATTTGTGATAATGTTCAGGGGTTTAGAGGAGCTTTATTCATGCCACGCGATAATCACAAACCCCGGATCGGCGTTATCAGCCGCAAGACCAAGGAAACGGACATCCGCGTTTCCGTCAATCTGGATGGAACGGGCAAGGCCGATATCCGGACGGGGATCGGGTTTTTCGATCATATGCTGGAGCAACTGGCGCGTCATGGCTTGATCGATCTTTCGATCGCGGCGACGGGCGATCTTCATATCGATGGGCATCATACGGTTGAGGATGTGGGGCTTGCGCTTGGGTCTGCGCTGAAAGAGGCCTTGGGCGAGAAGCGCGGAGTTGTTCGCTATGGGCATTCCTATGCGCCGATGGATGAAACTTTGTCCCGTGTGGCACTCGATTTATCGGGGCGGCCTTATTGTGTGTGGCGCGTGAATTTCACCCGCGAGCATCTCGGCGATATGGAGGTCGAGCTGTTCAAGGAATTTTTTCATTCCGTCGCGCAGACGGGCGGCATTACGCTGCACTGTGAAAATTTGTACGGCGAGAATAATCATCACATCATTGAGGCGACGTTTAAGGCGTTCGCTAAGGCTTTGCGGATGGCGGTGGCCATTGATGATCGCGCCTTTGATTCCGTGCCGAGCACGAAGGGAACGCTGTAAGTTGTCATGTTGAGCGTAGCGAAACATCCCGCCGGGATCCTTCGCTAATGCTCAGGATGACAAGAGAGTTTATATTTTCCGTTTTCTTAAAACGTCGCCGTGGGCGGGGAAGCCTTCGTAATCGGTCAGGGTTGTGACCGGGTTTTTTAGGCTTGCAAAGCCGGTTGCGTCTACTTCCGATATTGATGTGCGTTTCAGGAAATCCCAGACAGTTGTGCAGGAATAAGTATGGGCGCGGCCTCCCGTGGGCAGGACATGGTTGACGCCGATGCCGTAATTGCCGAGCGTCGAGGGCGCGTATTCGCCGATCAATATTTCGCCTGCATGTTTGAGTTTCGGCACGATGTCTTCCGGATTTTTAATTTTGAGGTGTAAATGTTCCGGGGCGTACTCGTTGGATATATTGATCGAGTCCGCGAGGCTTTCGCTCAAGATGATGCCGCCGTAGTCCTGCATCACATGGGTGCAGATTGAGCGGTGTGGCTCGGGTAATGCGTTTATGAATTCTGGCAGGTTTTGCCGTACGTATTCCGCCAGTTCTGCGTCGTGCGTGATGAGGAGCGCGGCGCTGTCTTTGCCGTGTTCGGCTTCGTTGAGGATGTCGAGGCAGGTGTTGTGCGGGTCGGCGGTCTCGTCGCAGAGGATGATCGATTCGCTGGAGCATGCGGGCATGCCGGGGTCGAGGTCGCCCATCAGGATTTGCTTGGCGGCCTGTACGTAGGGGCTGCCGGGGCCGAGGACCTTGTGGGCTTTCGGGATGGTTTCAGTGCCGTAGGCGAGGGCGGCGATGGCTTGCGCGCCGCCGACCTTATAGATGTTCTTGATGCCGCAAAGTTTTGCGGTGTAGAGAGAGGCATCGTCTGCCGTGCCGTCCGGCCTTGGCGGGGTGACGACGGAGATTTCGGGAACGCCCGCGATGATGGCGGGGATGGAGAGCATATACATGGTGGAGGGGAATGCGCCCTTGCCGCGCGGGACGTACAGGCCGACGGAGTCGATGGCGGATACTTGTTCGCCCGCCCGAACGCCGGGTTCGATTTCGACGATCCAGTATTTCTCGACACGGCGCATTTGTTCTTCGTGGAATTTTCGGACGTTGCCAGCACATTTTTTGATTGCTGATTTTAAATCGGGGTCGAGGGATTTTTCGGCGCGGTCGAATTCCTCATCCGTTGCTTTGATGGAAGTCAGAGTTGCGCCGTCGAATTTTTGGGCGTATCGGCGGATGGCGTCGTCGCCGTTTTTGCGCACGTCGTCGATGATGGGGCGCACTTGCGCGGCGACTTGTTCAATATCGGCTTGCGCCCGGCGCATGATTTTTTGCTTCTGCGCGGGCGGTGTGTTTTTCCAGTGGTAGAATGCGATGGTCATGGTTTCCTCTGATATGGGCTTTTTAACCACAAATGAACGTAAATGGACACTAATTTTTATACGGGTTTATTTTGCCGCTTTCGTGGTTTAAAAGGGGGGTATGGCTAAGGAAAAGATTGTCATTATTGATTATGGTTCGGGAAATTTGCGTTCTGCGGCGAAGGCGTTCGAGCGGGTGGCGGCGGACGAGAATTTAAGTCTTGATGTTAAAATTTCGGCGCGGGCGGAGGATTTGAAGAAGGCCGACCGGATTGTTCTGCCGGGGCAGGGGGCTTTTGGCGATTGCATGGAGGGGCTGTCGGGCATTAAGGGAATGCTCCGTTCCTTGCAGGAAAATGTGATCGATAAGGGCAAGCCATTTTTGGGTATTTGTGTCGGGATGCAGTTGATGGCGACGCGGGGGCTGGAGTACGGGGTTCATGCCGGGCTGGATTGGATTCCAGGCGAGGTTGTGCCGATGCAGCCGGACGACAAGGATTTAAAGATACCGCATATGGGTTGGAATGAATTGGTTATCCCGGCGCCGGGCGCGCAGGATAATCGTCATTTTGTGCTTCGCAGCACAGAAAACGGCGCACATTACTATTTTGTTCATTCTTTCATGTTCCAATGTGAATATGGCCATCACATTCTAGGGATGACGGATTACGGCGGATTGATTCCGGCTGTGGTGGGGCGGGATAATATGGTTGGCGTGCAATTCCATCCCGAAAAAAGCCAGAAGACGGGCTTGAAATTGATTTCTGATTTTCTGCACTGGAAACCTTAATATCAGGCGGAGGGCGCAAACATGAATGACACAATGAAAACAAAGCCGATGGTTCCTGTTCCGACGATTGAACGGCTGGAGGAATTCACACCGGCGGATCTTAATGATCTGTGCGACGCGACGTTTGCCGGGATTGACGCGGGCGGCGGGTTCGGCTGGGTGACGCGGCCATCACGCGATGTGTTGGAGCGATACTGGCAGGGCG
>JBASFN010000225.1:0-1572 GCA_049653045.1 Alphaproteobacteria bacterium | reverse complement strand
GAAGGGAACGGGTCTTGGCAGGTCGCGGAGTTTTTCCTTCATCCAGCGTTCATGTTCATCGATAAAGGCGTGGGCGCTACGGATCGTCATGCCACGTGGCAGGATCAGGTGAAAAACGCGTTCCTTCGCATCAAGCCGCAGAGCCATGCGCCGAGCGCGTGTGCTCTTTTTGAGCTTGATGTAGGACGGTAAATTCTGCTCAGTCGTTCTTCCCGGCATTTTATGTCCCAGTTCCTGTTAATCGGCCATTTCCTTATAGTTTTCCTTCTGGTTCTCACGAAGCCAGCGGCGAATGGCCACAATTCCATGTGTATCCCGGTTATAGCGTTCAGGCTTGAGGTCGGCAAGCCTTTCTAGGTCACTTTTTGGAATTGAATCTTTGCCGGGGTCCATAAGTCTAATGAAATGGCGGATTCTCGGCATAATTTGTTCGCGCCACTTGCGCCCGTTGAAAATTCCATAATGACCAGTTTGCAACTGGAAGTGGTGGAATTGTTTGTTTTGGGGGATGGAATAGCAAAGTTCATGCGCCGCCGTTGTCTGGCCACGCGCCGAAATATCGTCCAGTTCGCCCTCGATCGTCAGCAAAGCCGTGTGTTCGATGTCTTGTGGGCGCACGTCCATAAGCTGTTCGCTTAACGGGTCGCGCCATTTCATCAGGTTGCGGGGGAGCAGGTGACGCTGGAACACCGTTTCAATTGTCTGAAGGTAAAACTCCGCCGGAATATCCATGACCGAAAGATATTCATCATAGAATGTCCTGTGGGATTCTGCCGAGCTGCCATCGCCGTTAATCAGGTGCTGGTAAAACTTCATGTGTGATCCGACATGGCGATCCAAATTCATCGACATGAATCCGGTCAACTGTAAAAAACCCGGATAAACTTTTCTGAATGCGCCGGGATAATAAAATGGCACTTCCTGAATCACGGTTTGTTTGAACCATGACATTGGGCGGTTTTCTGCAAGGTCTGTTACTTCGGTTTTTGAAATGCGTGTATCAACAGGGCCGCCCATCAATGTCATCGAGAGAGGTTGATTGGGATCGTTATCTGTTGCCATTAGTGCGACGGTTGCCAGCACCATCGGTGCGGGCTGGCACACGGCGATGACATGCGTTTCCGGGCCGAGCATGCTCAGGAATTTTCTCAGATAGTCGATATAGTCATCAAGATTGAAGCGCCCGTCTTTTTGCGGAACCTGCCGCGCATCTTCCCAGTCGGTGATGTAGACATCATGGTGCGGGAGGAGAGCCTTAACCGTGCCGCGTAAAAGTGTTGCATAGTGTCCGGACATCGGGGCAACCACTAAAACTTTCGGGTCGTTCCTGCGCACTTTGCGTTTAAAGCGGAGAAGATTTCCGAATGGCAGGCTAGCGATGACCTCTTCAGCGACTTCAATTTTTTTGCCGTCGATTTCCGTTTCATGAAGGCCAAAATCAGGCCTGCCAAAGCGGCGCGTGGAACGCTCCAGCATCTCCGCGCTTGCCGCCATTGTACGTCCGGCCTGGGTATAGGACATCGGGTTCCAGGGGTTCTGGAACATATTTCGCGCCACTTCCGCGTGCAAGCG
>JBASFN010000224.1:0-2077 GCA_049653045.1 Alphaproteobacteria bacterium | reverse complement strand
TGCATGCTAAAGAAAAGGATTACGATGAGGCGTTGAAGCATTTTAACCTCGCTATTTATTACGACGTGGAGAAAGCGGAATATTACAACAATCGCGGGGCGACGTTGATGAAATTCGGCCGGATGCCGGAGGCGTTGTCGGACTATAATGCCGCGCTTGCCGTCGATCCGGATTTTTACGAGGCGAGGATCAACCGCGGTTTGTTTTATTACAAAAATGGACAGAAAGATGACGCGCTCGCCGATTTCTTAAAGGCCGTTAAGATTGACTCGACGATAACGGATGGATACGTGCAGGCCGGGCGCATTTATTTTGAGCGCAATGAACTCAAGGAAGCGCTAAAAATGTTTGAAGCCGTTATTAAAGAAGAGCCGGATCATGCCCAGGCTTTATATAACATTGGAATGATCCAATTGAAGATGGGCGACAAGGAAAAGGCCCAGCAGTCTTTTTCGCAGGCGCAGGTCAAATGGCTCAAAGATCCTGAGAAATACGCGCTTCCAGGCTTGAAGCCGTCGGACGCGAAGCTCTGGGCTGAGCGCGTGGGGAAATGATTCCTTCGTCCACCCCGGAGGTGGTTAGATGACGATGTTTTTTGATATGAGTTTTTAGGCGATGGCCCACTTTGATTTAAGTGAAGGAGAAAGTTGTGGAGAAGAAAAAGAAATCAAAACGCTACGATACATCCGAAATGCTGGAAGCCCAGTTTGAGATGGGTTCAAATGATAAAGTCTTAAGAAATTTATTGAGAATTAAGACAGTTGAAAAGATGGATCAGGCAGAGGCCTTGGCCCTGAATCAGGCACAGGACGAGCTGATTAAAACCTATGGGAAAAGCCATCAATTCACCGTAAAGGACATTTGTCTTATGCATAAAACTTGGCTCGGCAAAATATATGCTTGGGCAGGTCAATATAGGCAGGTTAATTTGGCAAAAGACGATTTTAAGTTTGCAACCGCGGCACATATACCGCAATTGATGCGCAGTTTTGAAAATGATTTTTTGGGTAAGCATACACCATGCCTATTAAGTAAAGATGCTGTTGCCCGGGCATTAGCTGAAGTTCATGTGGAGCTGGTATTGATTCATCCTTTTAGAGAAGGTAATGGCCGGTTGTCCCGTCTTTTGGCAATCTTAATGGCGTTGCAGGCGGGGCTGCCAATCTTGGATTTTAGTGATATTGAAGGGAAAAGACGTGAAATTTATTTTAAGGCGGTTCAAGCAGGGCTAGGGCGAAATTATAAGCCGATGGAAAAAGTTTTTAAGCGGATTATCGAGAAAAGCGTTTTGCGCGTGAAGAAGTAGATTTTTTGGATTTAGCGACAATGGCTTTTCTTAAAGAGGGTTTAATGCGGCCTATTTCGACCGCAGTAGAAGAAAGGACACTTGCGGCCATTTGTTCAGCATAGGATTCGGGGTCGTGCAAGTAAGGGTTGGATTCAAATAGTGTTTCTCGTTTCATGTTTACAATATATCATAAGAAATTCGTTTTCGACTTAGAATTTATGGAAATTTGTCCTTTCACCCACCCCGGAGGTGGTTACATGGTATTTGAATATGCGTAAAGTTTTCTTATTAATAACGTTCTTTTTTCTCGTTCTTGCCACGAGCGCTCAGGCGGATTGGTTTTTGGATTCCTGGCCGTCGGTGCGCGAACGGATTGAGGCGCTGGCAACCGAAACCTCCTTGTCAGGGCGCATGACGCTTGATTGCACGCCTTCCGATCAATGGATTGTTCCTTCCATTGATTTAGCTGATGGCGTTAAACTTCAACTTTCCTTTCCGATGGAAAAATACCTAAAAGAATGTTACCCCTCTGAACAGCCGCAATACAGCGTGTTTCACCGCGATGGGGAGATGATCGTTTACTATTTGTATAAACAGCCCGGGAACGAAAACAAAAATAACGTTGTGCTTAAAGAATGGATCTACACCGAAAAGCCGAACACTGCCAACGGGTCACATTACGCGTGGGAATTAAAGACGGCAGAGGGCGGTGATCATGGGCTTCGCGTGGAGTCAACGACCGACGGTGGTTTGACGGTGTACGACAAGGATCAAAGCTGGCGCATTGAT
>JBASFN010000223.1:0-10056 GCA_049653045.1 Alphaproteobacteria bacterium | reverse complement strand
TTTCGCTACGCTCAACATGACAGCTATCTTTGACTGTTCAAAACATAAGCTCTTGTCGTCAGGTACAGCAAACCGCCATTGAGAATATGCCAGAGGAAATGCAGCCCCATAGGAAACGCCGCGCACATCTGCATGTCGATCGAGCGAAAGGTAATCGAAACCAGAAAAACGCCGAGCGCGAGGAAAAGCCCGAATTTCTCAATCTGTGCATGGCTCCAGTGCCACACGGCCAGACCGCCCAGAAATAAAATCGCGGGCGCGTACATCAAGGAACCGTTTAAAACAGAATTCGGAATAAACCCGGACAAATAAACCGTAAAGAAAAATAGGCCAAGCAGCGCGGCAGTCTGAACTTTTTTCAGGCGGATAATATCGTTCGCATAAAACGCGATAACGCAAATCTGGTAAAGCAGGATTGGCAATACATCGGCCAATTCTGCCCACCCGGTCGCAAATGTATGAAACAGGAAGCTGCCAATACCCATCGCGGCGGTTAAGGCAATCAAAACCCCGGTTTTAAAATGAAGTACTTTTGATTGCCATGCCAACCGAAAGGCAAAAAGCGCCGCAATAAAAAATGAAATATTCGTGAGGGCATTCACCGGCTCCGCCCAGAAACCGGGGCCAAGGCGTTCACAATAGATGTCGATAAAGTCGAACATCAGTTCCGCAAGGGTTTTCCGTTATCCAGCATATATTCAATCCGCGCCAGTGTTCCGTCATTATGAAGGAGTTTCATAAACTCCGACAATTCGAGTTTGAGCAAATCATCCTCGGACATCTTGACCGTCCAGTCGCCCTTGTTCCCGCCTGTTAAAACCGAGGCCAAAGCATCCGACACCACAACATCATACGGCGTTGCCTTACCCGATTTTTTCAAATCGGCAACGGCGAGGTCGAGCGCCATTTTCCCGCCCGCCCCGGCAAGCCGAATATCGTCAAGTTTTGCCGGAGCCTTGTAATCTTTGGCTAGAAGCAAAGCGCGGGCTTTCGCATCGAACAACAAACGGTCGCGGTTCATGCTGATCCCATCACTTTCACGCAAATATCCAATATCAACGGCCTCGAACGCCGATTTTGCCACGGTCGCCGTGCCGATCGTCTCGAACGCTTTCCGCGCCGCACCCATGGGCGTAACGTCGGGTGAAAACCAGAGTTGTTTTTTCCCGATACTCCCCATGTTTTTGGCGAATTGCTGTTTTTCTTTTTCGCGGTAACGCAAAATCATTTCCTTGCATCCGCCCCATCCAGGGATGATGCCGACACCCACCTCGACAAGGCCGCAATAGGTTTCCGCGTGCGCCTGAACCGCATCGGAGGCGAGTAAAATCTCGCACCCGCCGCCTAAAGCCAGACCCGACGGTGCGGACACAACCGGGAACGGTGCGAATTTCAAATTCATAAATACGCGCTGTCCCCGCGCAATGAATTCCTCCACCTGCGGCCACATGGCGATGTTAATCATAAACGCCGCGATCCCCAAATTCGCCCCGGCGGAAAAATTCGATCCCTCGTTATAAATGACAAGGGCTTTGTATTTTCCCTTCCCGTCGCCGATGGTTTTGATCGTTTCTTCGAGCAGATCGAAAATGCCCTCGTCGAACGTGTTCATTTTCGTCGTGTGCTCGAAACACAAAACCCCATCGCCAATGTCCCACACCTTTGCCGATCCGTTTTTGAGAACTGGTTTGGCGGAGAGTTTAATATCGGCCAGCGTCAAAACGCCTGCGGGACGCGTGACATCGTGATACTGCCCGTCCGTTCCGAAATACTGGCGGCGGCCATTCTCCACGCGGTAAAATGTCTTGTCGCCGACCTGTTTCAGGAGTGCCGGAACCGGGATTTTCTCCTCGGCCAGTTTTTCCGCGAACCATGCGGACCCCAGCGCGGCGATCATCTCGAACGGCCCGGATTTCCAGTTATACCCGAGGCGCATCGCCTCATCGACATCGGCAATACTGCCTGCAATTTCCGGAACCAAAGATGCAGCATAGGCCAGCGTTTGACTGAGAACCTTCCACGCATACCGCCCACCCTCATCGGGATGTTCGACAACGGCGCGAAGGCCGGATTTTCCCGCCTCGGCGGAGGCCAGCGTCACTTTATCCGAGCGCACATAATGCGATTCAAGAAACGATGCGCCGTTCTTTTGCAGCATCAAAACCTGCTTTTCTTTTTTCCCGCCCTTGGCATTGGGGTCTAACCGATAAAACCCGCCCTTGCCCTTGCGCCCCGTGTATCCGGCCTTAATCATGTCATGGACGAACGGGTAATCTTTATAAAGCGTGTGATAGGAATCGGCTTTCGGCAGCGTGGAGAGAAGCGACGCCGCGAGCTTGGGCATCAAATCAATCCCAACCAAATCCATCAATCCGAACACGCCCGTTTTGGGAATGCCGACAGGCTTGGACATGATTGCGTCGGCGGCCTCAATCGAAAGCCCTAAATTGATAGCCTCGTTCAGCCCCGCCGTCAGCCAGTAAACGCCCAGACGATTGGCGATGAACCCCGGCGTGTCGTTGCACTGGACAACGCCCTTGCCAAGGCGCACATCACAAAATTCCCGCACGGTTTCAATCGCGTCTTTCCGTGTATTTTTGCCGATGACCAATTCCAAGAGCCGCATATAGCGCGGCGGGTTGAAGAAGTGCGTGATGAGGAAATCTTTCTCAAACTCCGCCCCGTGCCCCTCGACAAGATTGTGCAACGGAATGGTTGAGGTGTTCGAGGAAATGATCGAGCCTTTTTTGCGCGCCTTATTCAGCTTGTCATACGTCGCGTGCTTGACCTTGATGTCCTCCAGCACCACCTCGATGATCCAGTCCACGTCTTTGAGTAAATCCAGATCGTCATCAAGATTCCCCGGCGTGATGAGTTTAGCATTGGATTTCCGCATGAACGGAGCCGGATCGGCCTTCAGCATTTTGTCGATGGCGTCTTGTGCTAGGTTTTTTCCCTCGATCTTGATGTCGAGCAAAACCACCGGAACTCCGCTATTGGCCACCTGTGCGGCAATCCCCGAACCCATAACCCCAGAACCGATAACGGCAACTTTATTGATGGTCATTAAACGCTCTCCAACACTGTCGCCACGCCTTGGCCGCCGCCGATGCACATGGTGGCGAGCGCATATTTTTTCTTTTCACGTTTGAGCAAGCTGGCCGCTTTTCCGGTGATGCGTGCGCCGGATGTGCCGAGTGGATGCCCCAAAGCAATCGCGCCGCCGTCCAGATTCACTTTCGCCCCGTCCACGCCGAGTTCTTTCAAAACGGCGAGGGACTGCGCGGCGAACGCTTCGTTCAGTTCCCAAATGTCGATGTCGGATAACTTAAGGCCCGCCCGCTCCAAGGCCTTTTTCACCGCCGGAACCGGGCCAATGCCCATAATTTCCGCCGCGCAGCCCGCAACCGCGACCGACTTGATCCGCGCTAAAACAGGCAGGCCGTTTTTCTTGGCGTAGTCTTCCGAAGCCACCAAGACCGCCGCCGATCCATCGGTGAGGGGCGAGGCCGTTCCCGCTGTCACCGTTCCTTTTTCATCAAACGCCAGTTTCAGCGCGGCCAAAGTCTCCAGCGTCGTTTCCGGGCGAATCGTCCCGTCGGTTTTGACAGAGCCAATCGCCACGATTTCGTCGTTATATTTTCCGGTGCTTGCCGCCTGCGCCGCTTTATTATGGGATTCAAACGCGAATTTTTCCTGCTCAAGGCGTGAAATGGAATATTTCTTGGCGAGGTTTTCTGCCGTCTCGCCCATCGAGATATAGGCTTGGGGGTAGGTTTGAGACAAAGCCGGGTTGGGCATGGGATTAAATCCGCCCATGGGAATGCGTGTCATCGATTCGACCCCGGCGCAGATAAACACCTCGCCCGCACCCATTTGAATGGCTCCGGCGGCGGCGTGAATGCCCGTCAAGGAAGAACCGCAAAACCGGTTAATTGTCTGACCGCCCACGGTAATCGGCAGCCCCGCGAGATTGACCACGATCCGGGCGATATTAAAGCCCTGCTCGGCCTCGGGGAAGGCGCATCCCATAATAAGGTCTTCGATGTCGCCCGGCTTGACGCCCGTATCCTGAACCAGAGCCTTGACCACGGCGGCGGCCATGTCGTCGGGGCGGACTTTGGCCAGATCGCCCTTATTGGCGAAATGCATGGGGGAGCGCTTGAAACCGCAGAGAACGACTGATTTATGCATGGACGAGGCCTTTCGACGTTATGATTCAAGAGTTTATAACGATATGGGTTAGGAATCCATATGGTTAATCCATACATTCTATTTGACAGGAACTGAAAAATCATGCACTTCAACCCTTACGAAATTACACCATTTTCCAAGGAGAACACCATGAGTGCAGCCGCCGATGCCAGAGGACTGAAACGCGTATGCGTCAGTTGCGGAGGTCGTTTCTACGACATGAACAAACGCCCGATTAACTGTCCCGGTTGCGGAACGGAATTTAGCGGCGAGATTAAGCTGAAAGGCCGCCGTGGCCGCGTGCCCGCCGAAGCCGAAGCCATCAAGGAAAAAGCCAAGATCGCCCCCGTCGCCAATGACGATCAGGATTCAGATGTTGAAATCCGTGATGATGGCGTCGTGAGCCTCGAGGACGTGGCCGCGATCGAAGATGCCGATCTCGACGGTGAAGACGACATCGCCAGCCTCGAAGACATCGAAGATGAAGAAGATCTCGATGTTCCGGTCAAGGACGACAAGGAATAAACCCTGTACGCGGCGCGCACCAGCCTGCCCCCCGAATCCGGTGAAACGGACGCACAAGAACTGCTGGCCGTGTTCGAGGGAACAGGCCTGTTCGTCAGCATCCACCGTGAAAAGGACGGCGCACCATGGCTTGTCCAGTGCATCTCGGAACAGGAAATCCCTGAAAGCGTTCTAACCCCAATCCATCACGGCCCGTGGGAGTTTGAAACAATCCCGGATGACACCGACTGGCTGGCCAAAAGCTACCAGCAATTTCCGGCCTTTGTCGTTGGCCCCTTTTTCATCTATGGCTCGCACCATGAGGGCGGCGCGCCGGACGAAAAAATCGGCCTCCAGATTGACGCGGCCACCGCCTTTGGCTCCGGCGAACACGGCACAACAAAGGGCTGCCTCCTCGCTATGGTCGATTTGAAGGACGCGGGTGTGTGCCCGTGGAACGTTCTCGACATGGGCACAGGCTCCGGCATTCTCGGCCTCGCCGCGTGGAAGCTTTGGAAAACCCCGGTTCTGGCGGTTGATAACGATCCCGAATCCGTCCGTGTCACCGCCCGCCACCGCGACATGAACCATGTGCCGGGGGACAGCACCGGCCTTGTCTGCGAGGCTGGCGATGGTTTTGCTGCGCCTCTCGTGCAGCAAAAAAAACCCTTCGACCTCGTCATCGCCAACATCCTCGCCGTCACGCTCCGGGAAATGGTGAACGATCTCCAAGCTGTGTGCGACAAAAACGGCTTCATCATTTTGTCCGGCATCCTGAACAAACAAGCGGCAGAGGTTCTGGCCACCTACGAACCCCTCGGCTTCGTTCTCAAAAACCGCTACGACATCGCCGAATGGTCAACCTTGACCCTCCAGCACACGGCGTAATAGTTCGTTTTTCCCATTTTAACGATTTCAAACATGTTTCTCCTAATATTCTTACATAACACAACTGGGGAGTCTTTGTGTTTCTTCGTACTCTTCGTGGTAAAAAAGATTCTTCGCTACGCTCAGAATGACAAGGGAGTGCTCGGGATGACGACAAGGGAAAAACTATTCCACCGTCACCGATTTGGCGAGGTTGCGTGGCTGGTCGACATCCGTGCCCTTGGCCACCGCGACGTGATAGGCGAGTAACTGCACCGGGATCGAATAGATGATCGGCGCAACGAAGGAATGGACAGGCTCCAGCACCACGCTCCACTGAATATGATCCGCCAGTTTTTTGTGGCCGTCCGCGTCGGTAATCAGCAAGACCTGCCCGCCGCGTGCCATGGTTTCCTGGATATTCGACGCGGTTTTTTCAAACAGCGCGTCCGAGGGCGCAAGCGCAACGATGGGCACGTTGGAATCAATCAGCGCAATCGGTCCGTGTTTCATCTCGCCCGCCGCGTATCCTTCCGCATGGATATAGGAAATTTCCTTCATCTTCAGCGCGCCTTCGAGGGCGAGCGGGTACATGCCGCCGCGCCCCAAATACAGCATATCCCGCGCCCCGCAGAGTTTCTTGGCGATGGTTTCAATCTCTTTGTCGTGCTGCAAAATTCCGGCGGCGACTTTGGGCACATGGCGGAGGGCATCGGTAATCTCGTCCTGCGCCGTTTTCGTCAGTGTCTTTTTGCGAATGGCAAGGGCAAGCGCAAGACAGGCCAGCGTGGTCAGCTGCGTCGTGAACGCCTTGGTGCTCGCCACGCCGATTTCGGGGCCGGCCAGCGTGTGCAGCACCATGTCGGACTCGCGCTCAATCGTGCTTTCGATTGTATTGACGATGGACAAAATTTTCTGCCCCTCGCGCTTGCAATAGCGCAGAGCCTCTAACGTATCCAGCGTCTCGCCCGATTGCGACACGAAAATTGCAACGCCGCCCTTTGGCATGGGCGCACCGCGATACCGGAATTCGGACGCAATATCCACCTCGCACGGCATGCGGGCGATGGTCTCGAAGAAATATTTCGCCGTTAAACAGGCATAAAACGCCGTGCCGCACGCCACCAATGTCAGGCGCGGCGCGGCCTCCAGCGTCTCAAGAATACCATCCGGCAATGTCACCGCGCCCGTCGCCGGGTTGATGAACGAGTTCAGCGTATCGCCGATCACGGCGGGCTGCTCGTAAATTTCCTTCAGCATAAAGTGCGGATATTCGCCCTTGCCTGTCGTTGCGCCGCTCTGCGCGGTGATGCGAATGTCGCGCTTGACCTCGGTGTTGTCGTTCACATAGATGAACGCGCCGGAGCGCGTCACGCGCACCCGGTCGCCATCCTCAAGGAAGCATATTTTTTTCGTGAGCGGTGCGAGGGCATAGGAATCCGACGCCACGAACATCTCGCCATCGCCGTAGCCAAGCGCAAGCGGCGTTCCTTGCCGCGTGCCGATCATCAAATCATTCTCGCCCGCGAAAATCATCACCACCGCGAACGCGCCGCGCAAACGGTCGAACGTGGCGTTCGCGGCCTCCTGCGGCTTCAAACCTTGTTTCAGGTAATAGGTGGCAAGGTGGACGATGACCTCGGTGTCGGTGTCGGTTTCAAACCGCGCCTGATGGCTTTCCATCTCGGCCTTGAGTTCGGCGTAATTCTCGACGATGCCGTTATGAACGACGGCGACACTCGCGCTTGCGTGCGGGTGCGCGTTCTTTTCGTTGGGCAACCCATGCGTCGCCCAGCGTGTGTGGCCGATGCCAACAGTGCCGGGCAGGGGATGGGCGGCCAGCTTTTTATCGAGATTGATCAGCTTGCCCTCGGCCCGGAGGCGAACCGGCTTGCCATTGTCCAGCGTGGCGATCCCGGCGGAATCATATCCCCGGTACTCAAGCCGCCGCAGCCCCTCAACCAAGAGGGGGGCAACCTGTTTATCGCTCAAAATACCAATAATTCCGCACATCGCGTGGGAATTTAGCGCAAGCGGCGCAGTAAAAGCAAGTCACGAAATCTTGCGGAGTGTTGCAGGGGCTTTCCCCCTCCCCCTTACCACCGCGACTCACCCACAGGTGGCTGCTGGTTCAAATTCTCCGCGCAATCCAGCCCCCGCGCCGCGATTTCCTCTTGAACCGCCGGGTCGTCCTTCGCATACGCTGCCCGGTAACACAGCGTATCCGCGCTCATGGAGTGCGGGTTATTGCTCACGCTCGGCGCTTTATACCCGGAAGCGCACCCGGTCGTCATTGCGAGGAGCGATAGCGACGAAGCAATCCAGAATGTTTTGTAAGCCGTCATCACTCGGCAATCTTTTTAACAAATTCGGATTTCAACCCCATCGGCCCCACACCGGGAACCTTGCAATCAATATCATGATCGCCATCCACAAGGCGGATATTCTTGACCTTCGTGCCAACCTTGACGACCGTAGACGACCCCTTGACCTTCAAATCCTTGATAACGGTAACACTATCCCCGTCTTTCAATTCCACACCATTGGCATCACGCACAACCTTCGCCGTAACCGCATCGTCGTCGGCTTTTTTATTCGCGCCCGCCGCCCACTCATGCGCACACTCCGGACAGATGAGCAAAGCACCGTCCTCATAAACAAAAACAGACTGGCATTTCGGGCAGGGGGGGAGGGATGTGGTCATCGTTTTCTCTTTCTATTCGTCATCCCCGGCAGCGACCCTGCGTAGCCTTGGCGAAGCAGGGGAGCGTGAACGGGGATCCAGTATATATTTGCCGCCAAAGGCGGCACAAAAATTATTTATCACAAAGCCACAAAGAACACGAAGTAGAATTTAAACCACGGAGGGCACGGAGTGGCAGCGAGGCGTAGCCCCGGCGAAGGCCGGGGGTGAACGGGGATCTAGCGCGAGAAACGCCGCAACTCGCGGAGCAAAAGTTTTTGAAATGTGGAGCACGCGGAGATTACAGAGTTATTCCGTAACGATCTCCCCTCGTACAATTCTACAATCAGCGATTTTCATAAGAGCAAGCTGATTTGCAGGATGGACAAGAAGGTGACTTTATCGGTTATTTCTTTAGCATGCCTCTACGGTCTCTCGTGCAAACGAAACAGAGAATAGAAAACGGTGCTTTTTAGAGAAGCTTTCAACTTTCCTCTATTGATTTGCAAGCCAAATAGGAAGCCTTTACGATTTCTCCTAAACGCTTTGGTGGTGCTTCGCTATATAAAATTTGATGAGGATTCAGATTTAATTTTTTTGCTTTAGCATAGACAGGAGATTCATAAAATATTGCACTGATAATCCAAATTAACCTCAAACGAAATTTTGCGAAAGTGCTTTTATCAAAAAGATCTTTAGAGATTAAAGTATCATCCGTTTCAAAAAAAATATCCTCTATACTAGAAATATTCCCTAGCGCGTCTACAATTAGATTGTCTAATGATTTTAACTCCCAACTGTGTGCAATTTTATTTCTTATTGATTTAATAACATTAAGATCTCTAATTAAAAAAGGGCTAAAAACGTCAAATGCATAAGCCAATCGCAATCGCTTAGAAAAATCAGAAAGAGGCCCAAAAGGTGAAAACATATCAGTTTTCCCCCCTGGAATATCATCAGGTAACAGGGCTTTAAAAGAGAACTTTAATAAATCATCAGCATAAGCACAGGCTATTATGGGTACAAATCTTATGTTCTCTGTAGCAATTAGAACGGTTACTTTTTTCAACTCAGAAATATCACAAAACTCTTCGTTAAGCTCGTGTATGAAATTATTGATTCTATAATTTTTTATTGCATTATTATAGCGTTTGTAGAAGTTGACTAGTAACTCATCAACTTCGTCTAATTTTTTCTCTTTGCTCATATCAATCCTTGTATTAAGAAATTTTTTTAAGCCGCATCCTTTTTCTTATCTTTATTCTCCGCAAACGCACCCTGCGTAATCTTCCAAGAATCGCATTTTATGCTTTGCGCCGCACCGCGGCAAGTATTGCGCTGGATCCCCGCTCGGCGTTCCCCTGCTTCGCCAAGGCTACGCAGGGTCCCTTGGCGGGGATGACGCGGGAGAGCTTCGTGTCCTTCGTGACTTCGTGGTTAAAAATAAGATCCCTCGACTACGCTCGGGATGACGGGGTGGGGCGGTGTCTTTGTGTAACTTTGTGTCCTTTGTGTTTAAAAAACCTTTTGCGCCGCTTCCGCCTTCGCTAAAGCTACGGCGGACAAGTCGCGGCAAGTATTGCGCTGGATCCCCGTTCACGCTCCCCTGCTTCGCCTAGGCTACGCAGGGTCGCTGCCGGGGATGACGGCGGTGGTTAAGTTAAGCCGCGTTCTTTTTCTTTTCCCCATCCGCCTTCGCTGACGCTACGGCGCGATCCTCCGCTTCTACGAAGCTTCGGACATCCTGCGTAATCTTCATCGAGCAGAATTTCGGGCCGCACATGGAGCAGAAATGCGCGTGTTTTGCG
>JBASFN010000222.1:0-11728 GCA_049653045.1 Alphaproteobacteria bacterium | reverse complement strand
ATGATTGGCTGATGACCTATGCCGACATGATTACGCTTCTCCTTTGTTTCTTTGCCATTTTTCTTTCGGTCTCCGTACCCAAAGATGAAAAAATGGAACAAGCGCGGATCAAGGTGAAGGAAAGATTTGCCGCGCAAAACCCCTTGGCTGAAATCGTTATTGATCCGACCTCGCCGATAGGAGCGCGTTCGCGGGATCGGGAACTTTACGACCGCCTGCCCTCGATCATCGATATGTACGAAAAGGGAAAGGGCGTGAACGTCAAGCAGGAGGGAGACCGCATTACAACGCTTGAGATGGACAGCAGCGCGTTTTTCGCCAGCGGCTCCTCGATCCTCAGCACCGAGGGCCAAAAAATCCTCGGGGAGCTTAAAGAAAAACTGACATCAAAAGACTATATCAATTATTCGATCACCATTGAGGGGCACACCGACGACAACCCGATCAACACCACGCAATTCCCCTCAAACTGGGAATTATCAACGGCGCGGGCGGCGGCGGTTGTGCGGTTTTTCCTTGAGCACGGGATCGATCCTGAACGGCTGCGTGCTTCCGGCTATGCCGATGTATTCCCAAAGGTTCCCAACCGCGACCGCAACGGCAACCCCATTCCCGCCAACCAGTCACAAAATCGCCGTGTTGTTATTAAATTAGAAAAAATCGACAAGGCGAAGAAGAGTTAATCAAACACCCGCATATCACGGGGTTTCAAGTAAACTGTCTGTTTCTTTTCTAAACCCAATTCTACGAATTTTTCTTTAGTCAGGGCAGCCTGCAGCAAACGCCCCTGCTCGTCTTCCAGTTCAATCGAGACTAAGGGGCCTGCCGGGTTTATGTGGACGATTTGCGCAGGGATCGACTCACTATCCTGTGGCGTAGTGGCGACATCCATATTGTGCGGGCGAGCGAATAGCTGGACTTTTTCTGTACCCGCAGGGCAGGCATCGCCGGGCTTCAGCAAATGACAAGCACCGTCTTTGCCGACCGCCCCTTCAAACGCATTATAATTCCCAAGAAAATCATAGACAAAAGCATTTGCCGGGTTGTGGTAAATATCCTCGGGCGATCCGATCTGTTCTATTTTTCCGCTATTCATCACCACGACGCGGTCAGCGAGTTCAAGAGCTTCTTCCTGATCGTGCGTAACAAAGACCGTTGTGATGTTCAGTTCATCGTGAATTTTGCGCAGCCATCGACGCAATTCTTTCCTGACCTTTGCATCAAGTGCGCCAAATGGCTCATCCAGCAATAACACCTTAGGATCAACGGCCAGCGTTCGCGCCAATGCCACGCGCTGCCTCTGACCGCCGGAAAGCTGAGCCGGGTAACGGTTGTGCAAACCGGAAAGATGAATTAACTGAATCAGTTTCATTACTTTTTTCCGGATTTCTTGTTCGGTCGGCCTTTCTCCCTTTGGCTTAACGCGCAGGCCAAAGGCGATGTTTTCAAATACCGTCATGTGCCGAAACAGGGCGTAATGCTGAAACACAAACCCCACGCGTCTACTCTGGATTGGTGCTTGGCTTGTTTCCGCGCTGTCGATGTAAATTTCCCCAAGATCGGCATAATCAAGGCCAGCGATAATTCGCAGCAACGTCGTCTTCCCCGAACCCGATGGGCCGAGCAACGCCACCAGTTCACCTGTCTTGACGTTTAAATTCACGCCATCCAGCGCCATAAAATCCCGATAAATCTTGAATACGCCCTCAACCCTGATGCCCACGGTTTCGTTCCTTTCCTAAATCCTGATATTTTCGCGTGTGTAACGCCGCTCCAGCCATTCCTTAATGAACAACGTCACCAGAGCAAGAACGGTCAGGAGAGAGGCTACGGCAAAGGCCGCCACGAAATTATATTCGTTGTATAAAATCTCAACATGCAGGGGGATCGTATTGGTCAGTCCGCGAATGTGGCCGGAAACCACAGATACGGCTCCAAACTCCCCCATTGCCCGCGCATTGCAGAGAAGAACACCGTATAATAATCCCCATTTTACGTTGGGAAGCGTGATGCGCCAGAAGGTCTGCCACCCGGTTGCACCGAGGAGAATGGCCGCCTCCTCTTCCTCGATCCCCTGCTCCTGCATCAGGGGGATCAATTCGCGGGCGACAAAAGGAAACGTCACGAAAATTGTGGCTAAAACAATACCGGGGACGGCAAATAAAATCTGAATGTTGTACGCATCAAGCCACTGCCCTATCAGGGAATGCGTCCCAAACAGAAGAACGTAAATCAAGCCGGATATGACGGGGGAAACAGAAAATGGCAAGTCAATAAATGTAATCAAGATATGCTTGCCACGAAAATCATGCTTGGCAATGGCCCAGCTTGCCGCCAGACCAAAAACGATATTCATCGGCACGGCAATTACGGCCGTTAAAAGGGTCAGCCTTATGGCCGCCAACGCATCAGGTTCGGCCATTGCCTCGAAATAGGGTCCAAACCCATGGCGCAACGCCTCAGTAAACACAACAAGAAGTGGCAGAAAAATCATTAGGCAGATAAAAATAAAGGCCGTGGCGATTAGTGTCCTTCTAACGTATTTTGACTCGGAAACAGGACGTCTCCACGGCGTGAACCCGGTGCTCAGTTCCTTCGTTATCATATTCTTTTTCCTCCGCCGCGCCGCAAGTGGCTCCATTTCATCAGAAGATTGATGATTAAAAGCAGAACAAACGAAGCCACTAGCATCACCAGCGCAATAGCCGTTGCCCCAGCATAATCATATTGCTCCAGCTTGATGACAATCAGAAGAGGCACGATTTCCGATTTATAGGGCATATTTCCCGCTATAAAAATGACCGAGCCATATTCACCAAGCGCACGGGCAAACGCCATGGAAAATCCGGCCATCAATGCCGGGAATACTTGCGGGAATATGATGCGCGCAAAGGTCTGGAGACGCGTTGCGCCGAGGCACAGGGCGGCTTCCTCCATCTCCATATCTAGATCACGAAAAATTGGCTCTACCGTCCGGACAACGAAAGGCAGGCCGACAAATATCAATGCAATGCAAATTCCGGCGGGAGTAAACGCAATTTCTATGCCGAAGTTGCTGAACATACGGCCGATCCAGCCGTTCTGGGCATAGAGCGTTGTCAGCGCAATGCCAGCCACCGCCGTTGGCAAGGCAAAGGGCAGATCGATCATCGAGTCGATAAATTTTCGCCATGGAAAATCATATCGAACAAGAGCCCAGGCAACGATCATACCGAAAAATCCATTGACCAATGCTGCGATAAAAGACACGCCGAAACTGACCTTAAAAGCTGCGATCACGCGAGGGTCTAAGATAGTTGCCAAAAAATCCTGCCAGCTCATCTCCAGAGTCTTGATGACAAGTCCAGCGAGCGGGATCATCACGATCAGTGCCAGATACGACAGTGTAAATCCCATCGTGATGCCAAAGCCGGGGATGACGCCCGGATTTTTAATGTTTTTTGACTTTATCTGTATCGTTTCACTAACCGGATTCATGGATTGTATATCCGATCAAATGTTCCACCATCGGAAAAATGTTTTTCCTGCGCCGCCTGCCAACCACCGAAATTCTCATCGACCGTTACCATGTTGACCGCCGGGAACATCCCCCTGTGCGCGGCCATGACAACAGGATCTACGGGGCGATAATAGTGTTTTGCTGCCAGTTCCTGACCTTCTTTCGAGTACAAGTATCTTAAGTAATCCTGCGCTATTTTCGTTGTTTTTTTTCTATTTGTATTCCCTTGCACTACCGCGACAGACGGCTCAGCTCGGATGCTCAGCGATGGCACAATGATTTCAAACTTATTATGCCCAAGCTCCTCGACCGCCAGAAACGCCTCGTTCTCCCATGTCAACAGCACATCACCAAGACCACGCTGGACAAAACTTGTCGTTGCGGCACGGGCACCAGTATCGAGGACAGGAACATTTCGCAAAAGTCTCGATACGAACTCCATCGTTTTTTGTTCATTGCCGCCAAATTTTTTCTGGGCATACGCCCATGCGGCCAGATAAATCCACCGCGCACCGCCCGAGGTTTTTGGGTTCGGAGTTACGACCTTCACGCCCTCCCTTGTTAGATCATCCCAGTCGTGAATTTTTACTGGATTGCCCTTACGAACCAGAAATACAATCGTCGAGGTATAAGGCGCGCTGTTGTTTGGCAAGAGCGATTGCCAGTTCGTCGGCATTTTTTCGGCCGCATTTTTTGAAATGCTATCAATGTCATAGGCCAGTGCTAACGTTACCACATCCGCCTTCAGGCCATCGATAACCGCCCGCGCCTGCTTGCCCGATCCGCCATGCGATTGGTTGATGCGTATATCCTCACCCGTTTTTATCTTCCAGTGCTTTTTAAAAGCTTCGTTGTAGTCCGCATAGAATTCACGGGTGGGATCATAGGAAACATTCAGGATTTCAACGGCATGCGCACCCTTACCCCCTCCAAGAGCATAAATACCCAGTAGCATTGCCCCAAGAGCAAGGAGGACGATAATAAGGGGATTTTTCCAGAGAGGATTGTTATGTCTAGGTTTCATTCCATGATTTTATGCGACTTCAAGGAATAAAAAAAGCCTTTGTCTTTATCCCGATAAAAGACTGCGTCAACTCTGCGTTTTAGGGGTGCTATATAAGCCTATAGACCATACTGTTACACTATAGAGCCCGTAGAGGAACGCGCACAGCAGAAAACCCCCAAGCGTTACCCGAATGAACCAGGATACTATTATTTTCAATTTTGATGGCCTGTATTCTCCAAATTCCACCCCGCCAGATTCCTTGAAAAAAACATTGATATATTTTCCTGTAAGATGCGAAAGACCGGAGCGCATAAAATAAAAAGATAATACGAGATACAAAACAGGCGGGATGATCGCCATTTTCAAAGCGGGCTGGGTTTGAATCAGAACACTTACTGCTTTGCGAAACTCAATATAAAATTTGTCCCAATCCGATAGCTTTTCATTAGTATATGACAAAATCGGCTGTCCCAATGCCTGCGCCTTCTCCTCCTGAAAAATTTCAAACAACAGATTAATATCTGCCATGGATTCTTTATCACGGGTTTTTTCCGCCTCTTCACCCAGATGCACCCCATCGTTCCGGTCAATATAGACGAGATTACCAATATTGCGATAGCCGATTATCGCCGGCGGGGCTTTTGCAACAATGTCACGCTGATTAACAACTGTGTAGGTTATATCCTTTAGTAAATTATCGTATTTTTTTGCAGCTCCAAGAAAATATGCTTTTGGTGCACCAAATGTAATGACATGTTCGATCGGATGATTCTCTTCAAAAAGGCCGAACGCGGCCATATGCGCCATTGCCCCACCCAGAGAATGCCCACACAGAACTATTTTTCTGTGCTCATCTCCTGTCTGCTTTAACCACGTCACCACCTTGCCCCTTGCGCTGCGCCACGCCAATTCAAAACCAAGATGCCTAAGAGGCCAGAAAAAGGGTAGACAAGTAAAATCAATTGCCCAATCGAGCACACTTTGCGATCCACGAAAAATCACATAAGAATGACCATCCTTTGTGCAGCACATAAACTGCGCTCCTGTAAACCACCTAGAAAAAGTCTGGATATGATCGTATCCCCCTGCCCTTAATTCTTTTTCCGCGTGATGGAGAGGATTGTAAACGAGGAAGCTTAACGACAGGGCTTTTTTAATATTTTCGTTCAGAACTGGGTCAAGACCTTCAATCGGTTTACCCCCTGTCAAAACAGGCTTTTCCTGTATTTTGAAGGGAACAGGTGGCGAATACAGGCTTCTTTTAATATCCGGTGCAATCGGCGATATAGTGGACTGAATTCTCAAAAACTTCTCCGGCTAGCTTTTTTAATGGCTTCTGTGGCTTCTATAGAATAAACCATAACATCATTCTGAAGGAATAGCATGAGCGAACTTATTCTCAGCATTGAAAACGCCATGGTTATGATAGGCGGAAAACCCTTTTTCGAGGGGATGACGTTTCATATCCATAAGGGGCGGAAAATCGCCCTCGTGGGCAAGAACGGCGCAGGAAAAACCACGCTGATGAACCTGATTACGGGCGACCGTGAAATCGACGACGGGCGACGCTGGCTGTTTGCGGGGACGACCATCGGCTATATGCAGCAGCATATCGACCCCGTTCCCGGCCAGACCGTGCGCGATTTTGTTTTCTCTGGCATGAACACCAATGCCGAAGAGTGGGATCAGTCCTATAAGATCGAAATGATTATTGAACCCCTCGGCCTTAAACCAACGGACAGGATGGATAGTTTGTCGGGAGGGTTGCTGCGCCGCGCCGCTCTAGCTCGGGCACTGGTTGAGGAACCGGACATCTTGCTGCTGGACGAGCCAACAAACCACATGGATCTTGAGATCATCCAGTGGCTTGAGACCTATCTCAAATATTACAACGGGGCGATTATCTGCGTGTCCCACGACCGCGCCTTCCTTGCGGCCATTTCAGATCAAGTCTTCTGGCTGGATCGCGGCAAGCTGAAAGTCAGCCCGAGGGGGTTTGCCTATTTCGATGAATGGTCACAGGAGGTCTTCGATCAAGAAGCGCGGCAACTCCATAACAGGGAGAAAAAAGTTGAACTGGAGATGGCTTGGGCGAACCGGGGCGTCAAAGCACGGGTCAAAAGAAACGTCCGCAGACAATCCCTCGCCCGCGAGGCGGCGGCGCAACTGGAAAGCGACCAGAAAGCCTTCCGCAAGGCAACGGCCAGCATTAAACTCCCGCCCGTTGACGTCGAGGAATCGTCGCTTAACGTGGCCGAATTCATCAATGTCTGTAAGTCTTTTACACATCCTGAAACAGGTGCAGAGAAAATTATCATGGATAAATTTTCCTTACGCGTGCGCCGCCGCGACCGCGTGGGAATATTGGGGAGGAACGGATCGGGTAAAACCACTTTCCTTAGGATGCTGGTCAAGGAGATGGAGCCTGACACGGGCAAGATCAAGATGGCCAAAGACATGACCTTCAGCTATTTCGACCAAAAACGTGAAGGACTAGACGACAATAAAACGCTGCAGGATAATCTGTGCGTCGGCGGGAGTGATCACTTGGACGTGCGCGGCAAGTACCGCCATATATGCGGCTACCTCAAGGATTTCATGTTCGAGCCGGAAGATGCGTGGCGACCGGTCAGGACTCTCTCCGGCGGACAGAAAAACCGCCTAATGCTGGCCAAGACCCTCGCCAATCCGGGTAGCTTTCTTATTCTTGACGAGCCAACAAACGATCTCGATATGGACACACTTGATATGCTTGAAACTGTTTTAACGGGCTATGACGGAACGCTGTTTGTCGTTTCGCATGACCGCGACTTCCTCGATCAAGTGGTCAACAAAATGTTGGTGTTCGAGGGCGATGGTAAAATAGAATCCATCATCGGCGGCTATACGGAATATCTTGCTTATAAAAAAGAAAAAAGCGGCGATAGACCTGCGGCAAAAGCCGAGATTAAAGCCAAGGAAGAAAAAAAGATTGCCGCGCCGCCTAAGAATAAAGTGCAGGCTAAGCTATCCTATAAACTTCAATATGAACTTGATCGTCTTCCCGGCAAGATAAAGGAGATGGAAGCGGAATTCGCCGAATTGCAAAAACAAATCTCCGATCCCGACCTATTCGCCCGCGACCCAGGCGCGTTCTATGACACCGCCCGCCAGCACGCCCAGACGAAGGAGGCGCTGGAAACCGCCGAAAACCGATGGCTGGAGCTGGAAGACATGCGAATGAAGCTGGAAGAGTAAGATGGGCGGCTGGATCGTTTACATCCTTCAATGCTCCGATGAGACGCTCTATACGGGCATTACCAACGACCTCGAAAAGCGCCTGCAAAAGCATGAAGGCGGCACAGGGGCTAAATACACCAAAGGCCGAGGCCCGTTCACCCTCGCCTACACAGAACCCTGCGCCAGCAAGGGAGATGCCTTAAAACGCGAGGCGGAGATTAAGGGGATGAAGCGGGGGGAGAAGATGAAATTGGGGGTATAAATCTATTTTTTTGAAATAACATCTATAATAATATTTTCCCATTTATCAATAATTTTTTCAGGGGCAAATTTCTCAACCGCTCTCACTCCCCTTTCCCCCATTGTTAAGCGTATATCCACAGAACGCATCAGAGTTGCCATTTTTTCTGAGAAGGCTCTTGCTCTTTGCTCTCCCCTTACCAAAAACCCATTTTCTCCATCTATGATTAGCTCATTCGTTCCCGGACAGTCCGCAAAACCAACGACCGGAAGACCACAAGCCATTGCCTCGGCTGTCACCAAACCAAAGCTTTCATACCGCGAGGAAACAGCAAGAAATGCCGCTGCTCTGTATTCTTTCTCAATATCGGATGTCGTCCCTGCCAGAATAACGCGCGCCGACAAACCTAGCGTCCCAATCTGATGTTTTAGTTTTTCTTCCAACTCGCCTTCCCCAATAATTCTTAATATCCAATCAGGAAATTCTTTTGCTAAAAATGCGAAGGCGTCAATAAGGGTTTCCTGATCTTTCTGGGCTGTCAAACGCCCTATGTTGAGAATTATTTTACTATCCCTTCTTCTGTCGTCCCTTGCAAAGAAACACACTGGATTAGCAATAGAAACCATACGCGAACGCAAGATGCGCGGATAAAGGTTCTTTACGCTATCAGAAAGTACGGTAATCCTCCGCAAAAGAAGGCCACAGAACACTAGCGCAAAAAACTCTAATTTTCTGTTCTTATAATATTGTGGGACGATATGCTCGCTGGCAATTGCTGGAATTCCCGTACCTAGAAGAGCGATAGAAAGGGGTATGAACATGCTGTGCATGAAACCAACCACACAATCCGGATTTTCTTTTGTTACCTCCTTACGCAGGGCAATTATTCTTTTTACCGTCTCAAAAAGTCCCGATCTCTCTTTGGCCGCTCCAACACCCAGATGCAGCAACCTTAACTTCTCATGCAATGGATAGAATGATTTGCTGTTGGGTTTATCAAAAGTCAGAAGCAGAACTTCGTGCCCTCGATCGATAAGCCCTGCGGTTACATCGGCGATCACACGCTCCGCCCCCCCCTTGATGTCGTCCATTGCCTTGATTGCAAAAAGAATTTTCATGAATGTGCCCGCCCGAGTTAAATTAACATATTTTATATTAACCTGCACATGCAAGGATTGTTCTACTCATCCCCTTGATTAAGGTTCACATAAACGGATATACCTACATTAGTGACGAGATAGGGAATTAACCCAACCTCCGTTAGATTTTTTTTATATAGGATACTATGTCGCCTCAAAGAGAAAAAATTATAACCTTCCTCCGAAAAACGGGGCTTTATGCGCCAGTACGGTTTGCTGTCAAGAAGAGCGTTCCGGCTTTCTGGGTTCCTTACGGGGCGTTGACCAAGCGTAGCGACCGATGCCTTATGCGTTATATTCAAGCAAACAAAGTTCACAAACTTCATATCGGATGCGGCGGCAATTATCTTGATGGATGGTTTAATACCGACCTGATACCCAATCACAGGAGAACACAGCTTAACGCAACGCGCAGGTTTCCTTTTCCCGACAATACATTCGATTATATTTTTACGGAGCACATGATCGAGCACGTTCCCTATGCGAAGGGAAAGATCATGTTGTCTGAATGTTTCAGAGTTTTGAAACCCGGCGGTATTCTGAGGATTGTAACTCCCGACTTGAAATTTCTGATCGGGCTTTATCAGAACGATAACAAGATCAATAAGGATTACGTAGAATGGTCTTCCGACCTTTTTCTCAAGGATTTAGCTCCACATAATGCTACGTCTGTCATAAATAATTTCTACCGCGATTGGGGACATCAATATATTTACGATGTACCAGTTATGAGAGATGCGCTGACAAAGGCTGGATTTTTAGAGATTACAGAGACCGAAATCGGTAATAGTCCTCACAGTGCCCTGTGCGGCTTGGAGCATGCACAACGTATGCCTCCCGGATTTCTTGCACTCGAATCGATGATTATAGAAGCAAAAAAATCTGGCTGATTTTCATCCTATTGCTTTGATAAAAAATTGTTCCCAGCGGTTGAATATTTCTTCTGGGCTGTAGGTTTGCATCGATTTTTTTGCCTTTTTTCCAATTTCCGCCCGTAATGTATCGTCTTCCATTAGACGACGTAGTGCCTTAGCAAGGGAGTTTTCATCGTCTTTTCCCTTCGCTAAAATTCCATTTTCATTTCCAATTAGGTCGCAAACACCAAGACAATCAGAAAATCCTACGGCGGGAAGACCATGCGCAAGTGCTTCAGCGAGGGCATTAGGAAACCCCTCCCAGAGGGAGGGAAGACAAAAAATATGGGCGGCAGAATATGCAGCAGATACGTTTTTCGTCGCCCCTAAAAATTCAACATGGCTTTCGATACCTAAATCTAATGTCATTTTTTTTAGATCCGCCTCGCTCTCTCCCTCTCCAATTATCCTTAAATACCACTCAGGAAAATCATTTTTTAAGAAGGCGAACGCCTTAAGGAGAACCTGGTAATTTTTTTGATAAGAAAGACGCCCTACGGACAGAATATATTTCTTATTTCCCTTCTCTCCCTCAGGATAAGCTTGAACAGTGCTTTGAAAAACAGGATTCGGTATAGACACTATCCTGCCGTGAAGATACTCGGGATAATCTTTCTTGTAACTTTCCATCTGAATTGTAATTTTTTTTGCTAGCCTTAGACTTTGAAAAATCAGTCCCGCATACCGCTTTGAAGATAAAAACTGAAAGCGAGCCGCTGAACATCTTTCTGCCTCGGCAACGGGAATTCCAAGGCCCATCACCGACACTCTTACACTTAAAAAAACTCCGTCCATAAAGGCTAGTATGATGTCCGGTTGAATCTTTTTGACAATTTTTCTTATCTTCAGAGCTCGACGCAAACGAAGACCCCATCCAGCCCTGACGTTAGAATCCCCCTCGTCAAGTTTTTTCCAGTCAATGCGCGGATCCATCTCATAATAAGATACAGCGTCTGCCCTGTCCCAGCTTAACAAGAATATATCGTGTCCGCGCTTTGCCATTTCATTCATCAACGCTATAGACATGCGCTCGACACCACCCACAACCCGATCATATTTACGCCACACGAATAATATTCTCATCGAGACATTCTCCATTCATGCAGGAGCCTTTTGGGTGCAGTACTCCAGAAATGGCTCCATGTGAGAACGGGGTATCTGACGAATAAAAGCGCGAGAATTCCTAATGCCTTCATCCTGTTTTTAGAAAAATGATGTAGGCGCAACTTGTTCCAGAGCATGGAATAGTCAAACCGACCAACCTTTTCTAAATAATCCCTATGCTTTTCCATTAGTGTTTTATAACTCTGGTAATTCACTTCCGGCTTTTTTTCTGCGCCGCCTGTTGAATATTGCGTAATCACTTCTTCCGGACACCCGATAAAATGCCCGTCAATTTTTCCCAGCCTTATTGCAAAGTCCGAATCCTCGCTACGGATCATAGTTTCATCGTATGGACCTACAGCCTCATAGGTTGATTTTCTTGTCATAAGCGAGCAGCTCGGTGTGCCATTACCGTAAAAAATGTCCGATTTTTTGATATAAGAAAGAAGAAAATCTGCAACCTCCATACCGATCGGCGGCCTTGATCTTGAGCCAATACCGTAAAATTTCACCTCATAACCGTTTGGATATTTTCTTACCCCGGATCCCCAGCAAGCAACATAACGAGCCGACGTCATTTTCTCGTGTGCCATTATTGTCTTATAC
>JBASFN010000221.1:0-1894 GCA_049653045.1 Alphaproteobacteria bacterium | reverse complement strand
CACGCATGTTCATGGGGCGTCGATCTCCGTGTTCTTTATGTTGATTCCTGTGTCATCCAGCTACGCAGGACGGACACGGTTTCATTGGGGTAATTCTCGATAATCTCTTCAACTTTTTTGACTGACGAAGCTTTTACCTTGCCTTCAACGCCGGTGATGTTAATCAGGTTCTCAACCTCAGACCTGTCCGAGGGCATGTATTCCGCCGAGGGCGCAGGCCCGGTCAGAGCGGGCGGCATAGGGCGCGCGCCGAGAAGGTCGGCTTCAAGCCCGAGATCGGGTTCAGGTCCTCGTGGCGCGGATAGAACGCGGTTCATCATGGGCTGGAGCACCAGCATGACGATCAGGATCGCCATGACGGCGACGGTTACAATTTCCGCCAGATCCAGCAGTTTTCCTTTGTCAAAACCGAATATCTGGGAGTCGTCGGTGATTTCAGTGTCATCTTGTTCGATGGAGGCAAATTGTAAATTGACCACTTCGAGTTTGTCGCCGCGTTCCTCGTTAAAGCCGACGGCACTTTTGACAAGGGCTGTAATCTGGTCGAGTTCTTGCTGGCTGCGTGGTTCATAAACCAAAACGGGTTTTGCGTTCTTGTCTTTTTCTTCTTCTTTTTTCTTGTCCGCTTCCTCTTTTTTGTCGGCACTGGCATCTGTTGCCGGGGGTGGGGCGTTATAGCGGCCATCGACGTTGACGGAAACGGAAAGTCTTTTGATTTCGCCGACTTCGCGTACGGTGCTGCGCGTTGTTTTGCTGATCTCGAAATTGGTGACTTCTTCGGTTTTGTTGCTTTCGGCATTCTGGCCGCCGCCTAGGAGATTTGCATCTGCGCCGGGCAGATTGTTTTGAACGCTGACGTCGTCGGCACCGCCTTCGCTCTCGTTGCTGTTTTCCGAGGTTACCTGCGATGAACGTACGACCTGTTTTTCCGGATCGAATAATTCTTCGTTTGTGCTGACCCGGTCGAAATTGATTTCCGCCGTCACGGCGGCACTGACATTGCCTTGACCGACAATCCGGCCAACGATTTCCTCAACCTTTGTCCTGAGGCTGGTTTCGTAATTCCGGCGCATTTCTTCCGCCTTCATGGACATCAGGCTGACCTCTTCCTCGCCGCCGCGTGCGAGCAAGGTTCCCGTATTGTCGATGATTGAAACATTGGAAGCTTTTAGTCCTGGCACGGCAGACGCCACAAGAGACTGGATAGCGGCAATTTGTGATCGCTCGATGGATGCGCCGGGGCGGATGTTAATGGAAATGCTGGCGCTGGATTCCCGGCTTTCGCGGCTGAATAATTCGCGCTGGGGCAGGACGATGTGGACGCGGGCACTTTTGATTCCCTGCAGGGAGCTGATTGTGCGGGCAAGTTCGCCCTCAAGAGCGCGGGTCTGGTTGATGTTTTGTACGAAGTTCGTCGTACCAAACCCTGCGTCTTTGTCAAAAATTTCGTATCCCATTGAGCCGCCATTGGGCAGGCCGGCTTCGGCAAGGACAAGGCGGGCGCGGCCTAGGTCTTTTTCAGGAACGGAAATGCGTGTTCCGTCCGCCGAAACAGTGAAGTCGATATTGGCGGATTCAAGTTTCCCGGTCATTGCGCTGGAGTCGGCGACAGGGATGTCCGCAAAGAGCAATTTCATGTCCGGTGAGGAAACCCGCAACGAAACGAAAATGAAAAACAGCAGCAGGGCGACCATAATTCCGCCCATGAGACCCAGGCGCGTCGGCCCGAGTTGTTTCATTGTATCGACAAGACTGCTCACCGATTGATACCCTTTTTAATCGTTATCCGGATTAGAGACCCCGTGCCCATTAAAGGGCTTGGAACAAGGTAGAATCCGGGTTTTACATTGATATTCATGCGAAAATTATGCCAGTTACAGATACGCGCAGAACG
>JBASFN010000220.1:0-10832 GCA_049653045.1 Alphaproteobacteria bacterium | reverse complement strand
GCATTGACCCCACACGCGTAACATTGGAACAACGCCTGAAAGCAAATCAATTCGTTCTTTATAACGAAATAGATATTGCGCTTGATCCATTCCCGTGCGTTGGCGGAACGACCAGCATGGATACATTATGGATGGGCGTTCCATTCATAACATTAGCGGGACGTCACTTTGGTTCACGCATGGGCGTTACCATTCTAACGAATGGCGGCTTACCAGAATTGATTGCACAAAACACGGAAGAGTACATACAACTGGCCGTTTCCCTTGCCAATGACCGCAGAAAATTAAAAGCTTTACGTCATAATTTACGGGACAAGGTTGCGACAAGCCCGCTTATGAATCAAACATCCTTCACAAAAAACATGGAAGATGCGTACCGTCAGATGTGGAAAAAATACTGTGCTTCCGCGATCTAATATTTAATCAGAACCGCCTGACCGGTTGGCAACTCAAGAACTTTAAGGCCATTTTTCTCTATGATCGGATCAAGAGCAATTTTTTGGGCTGAATACCCCCACCAACCGTAATCATCGAAAATAACAATGCCGCCCGGCGACAAAACGGGCAATACTTTCTCCAGTGCCCCCGCCTCAGGCGCAGGATGATTCATATCGATATGGGCAAAGGCAATTTTTTTGGGAAACCCCTCTGACAACGACTGAGGGACAGATCCTTTAATAATCTTCACGAACGGATATTGTGCAAAACGCGCCTGAACATCATCATACATTTTTTCATTATCGTGGCCGGGTAAATGCGTGTGCTCATCGCCCTCTTTCCACTCAAACAAATCATAAAGATAATATTTTTTCTTAAGACTTTTAAAATCAACCTTATTGATGACATGCGATGCCGTAAAACCTGTATGACACCCCAACTCGACAAAATCCCCCTCTATTTTTCCGGCAATTTCTGCAAAATAAAGCAACGTATAAAGACGCCAGACAATACTCTTTTCAACCGCCGTATTTTTATCATCCTTTAAAATATTGATAAAATAATCATCACGCAGAAAACTTAAATTACGGTTCCATGTAATAATATTGTCGCCCGCAAACATTGTCGCGCCGCCATCAAAAAGGCTCTCACGCAAAAGCGCGACAGCCTTCCTAAATTTTTCTGGATCTGACACATTAAAATGCACTCCGGAAAAATATTGAGGATCAAGTGTTTTCATTTTATGTCCTTTGTAAAATCACAAGCGTCGTAAAAATCCATCAGGCGTCGCATTCAAAAGAAGCTTTGATTCAAACTCACGATCAATTTCAAATCGCGCACCGTCTTCATCTTTTTTTATTTTTTCAAGATACGCATGCACTGCCGTTTTTGGATTATTGCCGTGACACCATGGCCGATCGGGAAATACATCATCGGGAATATCCTCGACTATCGTATCGAAAACGATGCAATAACTGCCCCTTGTAACCAACGGAGCATAAATCTCTAACTCGGCTAAAACATGATCGTGGATATGGTGTGAATCAAGGCAAACAAGAACCCGCTCATATCGACTTGCTATTTCTTTCACCTTTTTGCCAATCTCCACATCTATCGAAGACCCCTGAATCATATCAATACGACCCGCCAGAGGATGTTGCTCGATAGCAGAGCGATTATGCGCCCGAATATCAATATCAATGCCAAGAACACGGCGTTTGGGAGTCTTCGGATCGAGAACAATCCCCTGTTCCGCCGCATCGCAATAATCAAGCAACGCCAGCATGGAAGCACTAAGGACTAAAGATCCGCCATGAGCAATTCCCGTTTCAATGATGAGATCAGGACGAACAGTCCAAACAATTTCCTGAAAGGCGATCATATCCGCAGGAAGCTGGATAATTGGCCGCCCAAGACAAGAAAAATTATACATGTATTTTTGACGAAAGGCGCGATCAAGCCAGAGGGCAGATATATCCTTCCACTCCTTATCGTTTTTATAAGACGCAACCGCCTCACGGCGCTCCTCCTGAAACTGCAGTATTGGACTTATGGCTGGCTTATTCATAGTCTTTCATTCCTTTTCTGGCATTCCTCAAGAAGATGCGGCAAATCATCAACTAAATTTCTCATATTATTTCCAAATTCTCTTTTAATTTTTGTGATGTCGGCGGAAGGAAAAACATGCGTCGATGCTCCTTGAGAAAACTCCACGCCATAGCCGCTCTTCCGCATTATATCCGCCAATTGGCCATGCGTGACAGCGCGGCCACTTGCAATATTATAAAGTCTTTCCTGTCCATGAATCGCAATGCTCTTCAATATTTCAGTAACATCATCAATAGACACGTAATCCTTTGAGGATTCAGGGGATTGATTCAGAATAGTTTTTCCACTGGATACAACGTCACGCACAACGCTTCCTAAAAACGTATGCTCGCTTTGCCCAGCTCCGTAAACATTAGAAAGACGCGCCACCCGAACAGTGTTATTCGAGTTTGCAAGACAAATAGACTCACCCAAAAGTTTACTGAAATCATATATTCCATCGGCTCCTGGCTTAAGGCGTAAATCAACATCCTCTGTGGCTAGCAATCCGGCCGGCAAACCCGCATACAAACGCGTACTGGATAAATAAAGCCACGAGTCAAAGGTCGCGCCCTCCATCAAACGTCTAAAAACATGAACATGCGCCTCTATCGTTTCCTCGGTTTTCTGACGAAAATTTCCGGTCAGGCCAATGGAATATATAACATGACCAAGATTTTCCCCACGCAAACTTGCTGTAGTTCTTGGCGGCGTATAAACCTCAATACCATCGGCGCGCAAAAATCGCGCCATAGCACCACCTACAAATCCTGTACTGCCAAGAACGGTAAATTTCATGTGCGCTTGCCAATAAGCTTTAAAGGATTCCCAGCATAAATACTGTAAGCCGGAACTTGACCCCGCACGAGCGACATCGCGCCAATAACGCAACCCTGGCGCAATATTGCCCCATCAAGCAACACACACCCCGCACCGATCCAAACATCATCTTCGATAATAATCCCACCCTTGCTTGGTTTAAAACGTTGCTCGCGGATGATGGTATCTTTTTTTTCAAAGGCATGATTGGTGGGCGCAAAAGTACAGTTAGCAGCAATCGCCACATCATCGCCAATGACAATGCCATTGCCTGTATAAAGCACACAGCCGGAATTAATCGTTGTGCGCGAACCAATAATGACATCGCCAGATCCCCCGGCAGGCTTAAATTTCACAAAGCTGTCTATAACCGTTTCATCGCCAATGACAATACGGCTTCCGCGCACACTGTCTTCTATATCCGCATGGGGTGATATTTTTGCCGTCTTTGAAATTTCAATCGTCATACGTTTATCCCCTCAAATTCCTGCGACAAAAAAGGACAAGACGCATCACGATCGGAAAGATCGGTTACAGGCAGAGGCCATTCAATAGCCGCCCGCGGATCGGCATGATGGATAGCCCCCTCAAAGGCCGGCGTATAAAATTCAGTATTAAAATAGAGCAATTCACTTTCCGCCTCGAGCGACTGATACCCATGAGAAAAACCTTCCGGAACGGCCAACATCAAACCATTTTCAGGCGTCAATTCAACCCCAAACCACTGCAAAAAAGTCGGCGACCCAGCGCGCAAGTCCAGAGCAACATCCCATACACGCCCCCGGATACAGCGCACAATCTTCATTTCGGCATGCGGCGGTTTTTGAAAGTGAAGCCCCCGCACCGTTCCCACATTCCGACTTTTAGAATTATTGATCTGAGCCAGAGTTCGCCCTTCCAAAACACAAGCAAGCTCTTTCGTACAAAACCAACGCGAAAACGACCCTCGATGATCTATAACCGACCCGGTTTCAATGAGTCGAACGCCCGCTATTTTTGTATCACTGACAATCATACCCATGATGCACCTGATTTTTTTGCGGTGTCTTGATAGGACTTCAACTGTTCACGACTTAATATCTTGCCGCCATCGTAATACGCGCCATACCACTCCGCTGTCATTCTTATCTGCTCATCGACAGACAAAACGGGAACCCAACTTAATTTTGTTCTTGCCTTACTACTATCAAGCCTTAACAAGGCCGTTTCATGCATATCCGTATCGGGAACGGCTTTCCATGACACTCCCGGCCAATCATTTCCAAGGATTTTCAACAAATCTGAAACACTCAAAGACCCTGCCCCCTCAGGCCCAAAATTCCACGCCCCCTCAAAGCCTTTCTGTCCGTCCAATAATTCCTTCCCTAACTGCAAATATCCGGAGAGAGGCTCCAGAACATGCTGCCAAGGGCGCACAGAATTTGGTGAGCGCACAATGAGAAGGTCATTTTTTTCCTGTGCGCGTGCAAGATCGGGAATAAGACGCTCCGGGGCCCAATCACCGCCGCCAATAACATTGCCAGCCCGCGCCGTAGCGATAAGAGGCGTTCCCTTAAAAAATGAATCGCGATAACTCGCCGCCACCAATTCAGCCGAAGCCTTAGACGCGCTATAGGGATCATAGCCCCCTAGCTTATCGTCTTCCGTATATCCCTTTTCCGACTCTTTATTTTGATAGCATTTATCGGTTGTCACAACGACAATCGCCTTTAAATTCGGCGCATAACGGCAAGCCTCTAAAAGATTGACGCTGCCCATAACATTCGTCTCCCACGATTCTACAGGGGCGCGATACGAACGGCGCACCAATGATTGCGCGGCTAAATGAAAGATAATATCCGGATTTGTTTTTTTGACCGCTTCAGAGACCGCTTCCGCATTACGAATATCGTCCCTGTATTCGGGCATATCAATTTTCAACAAATCCCAATGACTAGGGGTAGCTTCAGGAGCCAGCGCAAAGCCGGTAACCTCCGCGCCCATTTCCCGCAACCACAAGGCCAACCAACTTCCCTTGAAACCAGTATGACCGGTCAATAAAACACGGCGATTACGGTAGGATTCACTAAACAAAAATTTACTCCCAGACTTTCCACGGTGCGTTACCTTTGCGCCACAAATCTTCAAGCTGGTTTTTATCGCGCAACGTATCCATTGCCTGCCAGAATCCCTCGTGCCGATAGGCCTGCAATTGATTGTCCTGCGCCAACCCGCGCAAAGGCTCCTGCTCAAGATGGGTGTCATCACCCTTGATATAGCGATCGACAAGCGATGAATTCATTACAAAAAAACCGCCATTGATCCATGCACCATCCCCAAGGGGTTTCTCACGAAAAGCTTGAACGGCATCCTGCTCAATTTGCAACGCGCCGTAACGCCCCGGAGGCTGAATAGCCGTCACAGTGGCCAGTTTTCCATGTTTTTTGTGAAAATCTATTGTTGCCTTAACATTAACATTACTGACGCCATCGCCATAGGTCACACAAAAATCCTCGTCGTCTCCGAGGTAGGAACGAATGCGCTTGATACGCCCGCCCGTCATCGTATTTTCCCCGGTCTCAACCAGCGTCACACGCCATGGCTCGGCGTTGCCTTCATGCACTTCCATTTTATTGTTGGCAATATCGAACGTCACATTCGACATGTGCAGAAAATAATTCGCAAAATATTCCTTGATGGCATAACCCTTATACCCAAGACAGATGATAAAATCATTGATGCCATGGTGAGAATAAATTTTCAGGATGTGCCACAATATCGGTCGATCACCAATCGCAATCATTGGCTTGGGCTTTAGGTGAGACTCTTCACTAATACGCGTTCCAAGACCGCCCGCTAAGATTACCGCTTTCAATACAGATTCCTTTATCTTGGAAATTATTTCGTTACTTGCCAACCTCAATAATCTTTTGAGCGTATGTCCTATTCTGGTCTTTTCTATAGTCCATGAAAACAACTTTCAAAGACCCACCCGAAAGCTTGTCGGATTTCAACGGCACGGTGAATGTCCGTTTGTGCGTCTCGGCAAAAATATTGGCATTGCCGACTTCCCCAATCAGTTTGTTATTATAATAAACATACAAATGCCCTAAAACGCCGTAAGGACTTTCTGAAAGCTGGATCGGAACAGAAGCTTCAATTTTACTGGTTACAGGATTAACCCCAAGCACAACATCGCCGATCTCGGCTGTAACATCAGAAGCTCCAACGCGGTAAACCACGGGTATGCTAAAACCGACATTGATCTTGATACCAACGCTCGTTCCCTTTGAAGCGGGCTTGGCTTGATCCGGCGAGACAGCTGCCTCCCTCAGCTCAAGATGAGCACGGTAATCACCGGGCGGAGGGGCTTCGCCTTTTATTCTCAAACCCAAACGAACCTTTTGCATGGATTTAGGCTCAAGACGCACACGCTTAGGAGTAAACACCATGTTTTTCGTAAGATCGAACGGAGTCGTTGAAGCGCCAGATTCTTTATATTTTCCTGTCCCCTCCTCCATACTCAAAAATTTCCAAGAGACTTCATAATCCTGCACCACATCACTGGTATTGATTAACGCGACATCTGCATACCGACTTTTCCCCTCAATGATGATAATTGTTGGCGAAATGGTCAAAGCCATCGCCGGATTGATTACAGACACAACAAGTCCACAGAACAATACGACAAACAAAACAAAACTGCGGAAAGAAAGACAAGGTAGGAACATTCATTTATCTCCTGATTTCTATAATCACGCCACTAGTAATTTATCGTGATCTGTAACTGGCCTGTATGAACACCATCGGCATAATTGATCGCTGTCGCCGATGTGTTCGCCCGTGCGCCAACGTAAATTAAAATATCCCCCGCACCGTTGGTTGTCATGCCAGAAGGATAGTTCACTTCAAAATTATCCATAGAAAAACCTTCCGACCCAGGCCCCGTCATCTCGGAAAGTTCCGTAATATCAATACTTGTGATGGCCGTAGAGGCGGGAAGGCCTGTAATAATATACTCCCCCCGAACGGGCGAGCTTCCCACGAGAACAAAAGGAGCCGAATTTGTATAAGTACCGTCAGCATCGATGTTAACGTTATAAAAACCAACATTGCTGGTAACCGCCCACTCCCCAAAGAACAGAGCCTGATTAACGGTCACCCCGGCGGCAAAAACAAAAAAAGGCGTCCCCAGAAAAACCAGGGCAATGAAAACCAGCGCAATCGGCTTTAATGATTCCATAAACATTTATTTTCACTTCGCGCCACAGAAGGCAAAATTGTACCATTTCATGGCGACAATCACAACGCAGAGAACGCCCAATAACGCCCAATAACCCCCAATAACCCATTGTATAAATTTGCTGATTGACGCACCCCCTTTCCCACAAGTACCATGAAAGGTGAGGCGAATCATGGCGATGCTTCACGCATCGCTCCTTCTTCTCGGGGCTCAATTCTTAATCAGGGATTCCACCTGATGTCCAATTCACGGACAAATCCGCCGGGTTCTATCGGTGGTGTAACAGTTGCCAATTCTATTAAACAAGGCGTGCCAGCTGCGCTTTGCGCCCTCTTTTTATCTTTTTTCCTTGTGTCTTGCGGCCCCGTAGACAGCTCACCCAACGCCCCGTCCAGCCCCACAACCACTGGAAAACCTGTCGCCTCAATCTCCGTTCCCGCGCCCCCGGGTTCCTCCAATCGTCCACTTGAGCCTGGACAGACTGGCACGCAGTATATGCCCAACGGGCTTCCTGCATTTAGCCCTGCTCGCGGGATCAATGCCGACATGCTGTTCGCCGAGAAAATCACGGATACAGACGATCGTTTCCGGCGACTGGAAAATGCTGTGACAGATATGCGCCGTGAGTTTGATTCCGTGATGCCCGCCATCGTAAGGCTTTCTGCGGTTGAGCAAGACATGCAGGAATTGATTGGTCAGCTACAAACCCTCACACAGCAACAATCATCAAGCCCGGATATGGCACTTGATCCAGCCCCTATCGCCCCGGTGACGGAGGATGCCCTGCCTCCACGCCCCTTCCCTGATGCCCCCAGTGGAAGCACGCCAAATGCAACGCCCGCCGCCCCGACGGCGTTGCCACAGGCACTAACGCCGGCTGCCGCCCCGCAGCCTGCGCCGCCGCCAGCAGCCCCCGCTCCTGCACCGGCCGCCTCTCCGCCGACGAAAGGGCAGATCTCCATCCAGAACATACGAACAGGGCAACAGCCCGGCGGCATCACCAGGATCGTTTTGGATGCATCAGCGTCAACACCCCATCATTCCGATCTGGACAACGATGAATTGTTGCTTCTGATCGAAATGCCGGAGGCAGCATGGTCTGCTGCCCCGCAAGGCATGTTTGCAAACGCCCCGTTGCTAACATCCTGGGCGACCGAACCCCTGAAAGACGGGAAAGGCGTTCGCCTGATCCTTCACCTCAAAAACAAAGTGTCTATTGCGAAGGATTCCGCCCTATCCAATCCTGACAGAATTGTTCTGGACTTGAAGAAAGCGCCATAAAGATCAGTTTATTTGGAGTTACAAAACATGAGTCCTCAAAATACCCAGTCATTCAAATCCGGCGCACGCATCATCTCCCGCGGAGAAGACGCGCAAAAAACCTTTCTCATTCTAAAAGGAAAGGTACGGGTTTTTCTTGAGCGCGATAAAAAAGTGGTCACGCTGGCGGAACTTTCTTCAGGAGCTATCTTCGGAGAGACCGCCTTATTCGGCGGCAAGACTTACGGTGCTCACGTTGAAGCACTTGACGATACTGAACTTGCCGTCATCACACCAGAGAGCTTCGCCGGTAAAGTAGAGAATTGCGATCCTATGCTGCGCGCCATTATCGAGATGCTGATTGAACGCCTGCGGAAAACAAACGAGGCACTGCTGCGAAGCGAAACGCGTGAGTTCATGGACATCGCGTTCGTATAATCAAATCTCCGCGAGCGATCCCATCTCGACAACCTGACTGGGCGGTATTCTATAGAAATCAGTTGCCGATACGGCAGAGCGCGACATGGCAACATATATTTTATCCTGCCAGCCGGGCAACCCACGACGCGGATTTGAGATAATCTTATGCCGCCCGAGAAAAAATGTCGCACTCTCAAGGTCTATACTCAAACCCTGCTTACCTGCGTTATAGAGGGCGTTGAAAACATCCGGAGTCTCCATATACCCAAAACTGATAACCACTCTGACAAACCTTGAAGACAGATGCTCGATAATAAGCCTCTGGTTTTCAGGAACACTGGGAACTTCCGCGACCGCAACCGTCAGGATAATATTTTTTTCATGGATAATCTGGTTGTGCCGCAGATTTTGAGTAAGGGCTTCGGGCGCATTACGTGAATCGCTGGTCAGGAAAATCGCCGTCCCTGTAACAACATGCGGCGGGTTTCTGTCCATTTTTTCAATCAAATCCACCATAGAGATACTTTTCCTGATGGAATGCTTGTGCAGATAGCGCGTCCCCTGAACCCACGTCACCATCATCACAACAACAAAGAAAGCAAAGACAATCGGAATAAATCCGCCATCAAAAAACTTGATTAAGTTACTCCCGAAAAACACAAGCTCGACTGTTATAAAAGGAATGATAACCAAGCTGGCAAATAAATAAGATTTTTTCAACACCTTCGGCACGGCGATAAAAGCCAGAATAGACGTCACGATCATCACCGCGTTGACGGCTATTCCATAGGCCGATGCCAAAGCGCCCGACTCGCGGAAGACCACACAAAGCAACAAAACACATATAAGAAGCAAACTGCTAACTTTGGGCATGAATATCTGCCCTGCTTCGGTTGCCGAAGTATGACGGATCTCCATGCGCGGCAAGAGGCCAAGCTGTATCCCTTGCCGTGTCAAGGACATCGCGCCCGTAATCGTTGCCTGACTGGCGACGACTGTTGCAATAGTGGCCAATCCAACCAAGGGCAACAAAGCCCACTCCGGGACAAGAAGAAAAAACGGATTTTCAATAGCGGCCGGGTGTTGGAGCAACATAGCGCCCTGCCCCAGATAATTTAACGACAGGCATGGAAACACCAACCACAGCCATGCACGCTGAATAGGAAGCCGCCCGAAATGCCCAAGATCGGCATAGAGGGCTTCAACGCCGGTGACGGCAAGAAAAACCCCCCCAAGCACAAAAAAACTGAGAGTGCCATGATCGACAAGAAAAGAAACAGCATAATAGGGACTGAACGCAAACAATATAGCCGGGTTTTTAAAAATCCAGAGCGCACCGGTAAAACCCATCGTTAAAAACCAAAGTGCCGTTATAGGCCCAAAATACGTAGACATCTTTGCCGTCCCGCCCTTTTGCACATAAAAGAGAAGAAACAAAATGACAATTGCCAAAGGCAAAACATATTTGTCAAATTCAGGCGCAACCAACTTTAATCCCTCTACGGCTGATAAAACCGAGATTGCAGGTGTCAACGCTGCATCACCGTAAAACAAGGCCGCCCCGGCTATAGCGGCAAGAAAGACTATTTCCTTTCCCCGCCGAACCCGTTTCTGCACCATGGCCATAAGGGACAAAATACCGCCCTCACCTTTGTTGTCCATGTTCAACATCAAAAGAACGTATTTCAAAGTAACAATAATGATAAGTGCCCAAAGGATCAGGGAAAGAATGCCGTAAATCTCTGCGGCTTTTATGCCCTCTTCAGAAGCCCTAAGGGCGGCTTCACGGAAAGCATAAAGCGGACTTGTTCCAATATCGCCATAAACAACACCGATACAACCAATAAAAAGAGTCCTGTCACGGATTTTCTTTTTCCGGATGGCTTCTGCGGATTCCTGAGCACCCTCTGCCAGAACTTCGCCCGATATAGCCTGATCCTGTTCGTTATGCGCGCTCATTAAGACTCTTCTTTTTCAATGGGGTGATCCTAATTCGGCTGCATGGGAAAGGCAACCCGGCTCAAAAACAGATATAGCGGAGGGTTAATTATAAGTAGAGGATGCCTTGCTTTCGCCATTGGACAGC
>JBASFN010000219.1:0-2789 GCA_049653045.1 Alphaproteobacteria bacterium | reverse complement strand
GCGCCATACGCCCGGCTGAATAAGGATCCCCCCCGCGCACTTCCGGGTAATAAAGAAAAAACGTGCCGATGCCCGTTCCCGTCCAAAAATGCTCACGAATAATCTGCCAGGCCGAATTCCAAATCGCCGGACGCTGCCACAACACGGGTATCCTACCCGCAACCGTATCGGCAACACGTTGGCCTGCGCCTCCCTCACCGCCGGCAACATAAAATTCCGTCAGAAACAAAAACGAAATCCCGGCCACCAGCAAAAAACCAACACACCGCACATGCTTGCGAAAATAAGGAAAGGCAAAAACAGCCAGAACAATCACACCCGCGCACAAAGAAACAACCGCCCCCCGGCTCCCCGTCACGACAACGGCCAGCAAAACCAAAATCGAAAGCAAAAGAGCCGCATTGGAAACAGCGCGAGATTTCGCAGAAATCATCAACCCAAAAAATCCAAAAAACCCGAGCGACAAAAAACCCGCCAGCGCATTCGGATCAACAAACGGCCACCGCACCCGCCCAAAAACCAGCATATCCGGCAAGAAAAAAAACTGCACAAGAGAAAAGCCGGAAAGCATCGCAAAGATCAAGGCCGTCCCCGCCCCGACTGCACCCCAAAAAACCGGCGAGTCCTTCGCCAGCATCGTCAAAAACAAGGACAACGGAAAAACACTGAAAAAACAAAAATAAATAAAACTGACATAGGGAACTTCAGAACACAGCACACTGAAAAAAGCGACACCCCAAAATCCAAAAACAGGAGCCAAAAACGCGCCATCAAAAAAAGATAAACGACCGAAAAAAGGATATTTCAAAACCGCAAAAGAAACCGCACCCGCCAACAACAAAAAAGAAACCAGAAAAAAATGCGCCTCATAAGCAGCAAACGGCATCAACGACGCTGCAAAGGATAAAAGCCATACGGCAGGAAGAACAGGGGCAAAAGAGCGTGGAACCATAACGGCTCGACTCTACACGGGAACAGGAAGTGATGGAAATAAAAATGGATATTGCTTCTGTTGCGAGGCGCAATATCCAAAGCCCCACCTGCCTAGGTTAGTAGGCAGGGATTGAGTGTGTAGCGCACAAAGTGCCGTTAGGCAGCTTTGCGACCTTCACCAGCGACAACAGAGTTGTCGTTGGCTGCTACGAACTGAGAGTTGTCATTTGCAACTATCAAATAGCCCGGTAACGTCGGAACAATCCCGGAAACCGCAAAATGCCCTTAACACGCGTGTCGATCCTGTTTCGGCCCCGCCAAAATCCGTTAACGAGCGCAGCGAGTTTAAGGATTTTGAGCGTCCGGCGTAGCTTTAGCGAAGCCGGACAAATCCTCACACTCGAACACCCCGGACTTTGGTGGAGCCGCCGGGCACTGCCCCCGGGTCCACAACGTCTATTCGGCATCCACGTTTAGCGTCATAGCTGGCAAGCCAGCATCTATGATTATAGCTGAAAAATTAGAAAAATCAATAAATTATGGGAATAAATTCACTTATTATAGCGATGACGGCCATTTCCTTGAGGATAACCCATACGCGTCACGGGAATATCCGCATCCGCGAACCCGCCAACCAGCAATCGACCATCCGCCTGAACCTGCCCCATGGCGATAACGCGCTCCCCGTTCTCAAGAGGCTCACCACCGCACGACATATCAAATACATTAAGTGTCTTCCCGTCCAAAACAACGCGCTTCCCCGGCCCCACTTCATCCAGATACCCCTCAAGGGAAACGTAACTCCCCGGTTCCGGCTTGAAATCCAAAACGTCACCATCCAAAACACCAGATGCCGGAAGGACGAGACTCGCAACAATAGTCCCCGCCCTATCCTTAAACCCACTCACCCGCACAAAATCACCTTCTTGGATCGCAGATAAAACCGAAGACGCCAAAGAAACAAAAACGGGTTTTTGATCGACAAACATCATTCCGCGATCACGATCAATCCCGGTGACCGCCCCGGTGACCGCATAAGAAACACGAACATCTTCCGCCCTCATAACGCCGCGCACACCATCTTTAACAGCGCGCACCTCAACCACCTGCCCGATCCGTAAATCCTTAAACTGATCCGGCTCATAAGAAATCCGCAAACCATTCACACAAATACTACCGAACTTATAAAGAGTACCCGTTACATACGCAGTATCAAATTTATACCCGGTTCCACCAATTCCCTTACCATCATCACTGCGCGCCTCCTGCCCGGTTCCCCCAATCCCATTCTGATCGAGAAATCCATTGTTCATCCGGCAAATTTCAGAATCCGCATACACCGTCAAAGGCGCAAACAACAAAACAAGGGAAACAAAAATCCTCAAACTAGCTTTCATCGCTCGCATCCCCATCTTGTTTTTTAACAGGCTCGGCAAAGAAATAAACGCCGCAAGTCACTCTATAATGATCCGCATCGCCTTCTTTATTATCTTTTGCTGCGTCTCCTGCCTTTCGATATATTTTCTTCAGAAGTGCCATCCCATCATCTTCTAAAAATTTCTGAAGAGCATCTATATCCTCAAGTGTCAAACCGTCATGGAAAGCGCTGCGCTCGAAAAACGATTTCTCACCGCCGACCACATTCGACACCGCGGCTCCAACATGGTCTCCAAGATTGCGCTTTAAAAAAGAAATTTTTTCCCGGAAATCATCCGTCGGCAAGAACGCATTTTTTCTAAGAGTGACAACCTGCGGTTTGTCTTTCAAAACATCGACAAGCCCCAACCGCTCCATCTCAACCAGCATCGCCTTGGGTCGTACGTCCTTCGATACACACTCCACCATCTGAGTAAAGG
>JBASFN010000218.1:0-7684 GCA_049653045.1 Alphaproteobacteria bacterium | reverse complement strand
GAACAGGACAGAGGCCACCTGCTTGGGTGAGGCGACATTAAACTCATGCCCCGCCAGTTTTGTAATCTCTGCCTCCAACTCCATCAGCTTTTTGCCAAAATCGTTGCTCATTGTTTTGAGAATGCCGGGATCAACGCGAATGCCATCCAACTCCATCTGCGCGATAACGGGGATCAACGGACGCTCGATAGTCTCATACACCGAAACCATTTTTTCTTGCGCCAGACGCGGCTTTAAAATCCTGTGCAGCCGCAGCGTCACATCTGCATCCTCGGCGGCATAGGCAAGGGCTTTATCAATACTGACCTTATCAAAGGTAACCTGATTTTTTCCTTTACCCGCAACATCCTCAAACGCAATCGGTCTGTGGTTCAGATATTTCTCCGACAGAAAATCCATCCCGTGCGGGTGCGAAGTCCCATCCAGCACATAGGAAATCAGCATCGTGTCATCGACGGGCGAAATATAAACGCCTTCCTTGGCAAACATCTGCCAATCATACTTGGCGTTATGCGCAACCTTCAAAACGCCGCCGTCCTCGAGGACAGGCTTGAGTAAGGCAATCACTTTTTCTTTGGAAAGTTGTGGAATGGAATCCGAGCCGTCGCCGAGTAAATCTCTTTCCTGCCCATGCCCCACGGGAATATACGCCGCCCGACCGGGCTTGGTGGCAATTGAAATCCCGACCAAGGCCGCTTTCGCCGGGGTCAGCGATGTCGTCTCGGTATCAAAACAGAGAAAACCCGTTTCATAGCTTTCCGCAATCCATTCCTTCAAAACGGCTTCATCGTTGATAAGGGTATAGACGTTGTTTGCTATAGGAGCTTCGTCATCCCGGCGAAGGCCGGGATCAATGTCTACGCCCGCGCCCGCCGATGGATGGATCCCCGCCTGCGCGGGGATGACATCAGAAGATAAGGCCGGAACATCCAGCCGCTTCAAAATCGAACTAAACCCATGCTCTTTCAAAAACGCGATAAGCGCAGGCTTCTCCGGATCGTGCGTTTTCAAGTCCTCAAGCGGCACAGGCACAGGCGCATTCGCATCCAGACTGACCAGCTTCTTTGAAATCCGCGCCAGTTCGGCGTTGTTTTGAATGGATTCTCGCCGCTTCTCTTGCTTAATCTCCCCTGCGCGCTCCAATAATGTTTCAAGGCTCCCATACTCATTGATAAGCTGCGCCGCCGTCTTAATCCCAATCCCCGGAACGCCCGGCACATTGTCGCTCGCATCCCCCGCCAGCGATTGCACATCCACAACCTTGTCCGGTGTCACCCCGAATTTTTCCATCACCTGTTCCAGCCCGACAAATTCGCCCTTCATCGGATCGAGCATCCGCACACCCTCACCGACAAGCTGCATCAAATCCTTGTCCGATGAAACAATGACGACTTTTTTCCCCGCCGCCCGCGCCAGCCGTGTATAGGCCGCAATCAAATCATCCGCCTCGTACCCCTCTAAGGACAGCGCCGGAATATCAAACGCCTTTGTCGCATCGCGGATCAGGGGAAATTGTGGGATCAAATCCTCGGGCGTTTCATCGCGGTTGGCCTTATAGGCCGGGTAAATATCATTGCGAAAATTCTTGCGCGCCGCGTCGAATATGACGGCCATATAGGGCGCATGGTAATCCTTCAGCATCTTCAGCAGCATACTGGTAAAGCCGTACACCGCCCCGACAGGCACGCCGGCAGGGTTGGTCATTGGTTCACGCTTGCTGTAAAGCATGGCGTAATACGCCCGGAAAATAAACCCCGACCCGTCAACAAGGTACAACTCGTTTGATTCGCTCATAGACGATAAGGTGGAGGAGGAAGTCCCGCCTGTCCAGCCCGCAAAAAAAGCCCCGGCGGGGGGCCGGGGCGTAAGAGTGAGGGTGGAAAACCGCTTGGGGGGGTGCAGGACTCTAATTTGTTCCCAAAGCTTCTGCGGGTTTTCCAAGGGGGCTTGGGGGGAAAGGAGACCCATTGGCAGAATTCTGTTCCGTGTGCGAGACCAGCGCAACAAGACGCTCGATAAATCGTTTATCGACATTAAACTCAATGCCGTATTTGTTGCGGATATATTCGATAACTTCTAGCGAGGGGGACGTGCCCATTCCGCGCAGCAATTCCCGCCCGAAGACGGTAAAATCGGGGGCAATCCCGCGCTCGTAATTTTTCCTGAAGTAACGGTAATTATGTGGCTCGATCGCGACGAAGGCGAAAAAGTCCTGGTCGCTCTCTTTCCCCTGACACAGGGACACAACGCAGAACCCATGCCTCGCGTGCGCGAAGCGTCCGATGCCTTCTAACATTCAATGCCCTCTATCCGTTTTTTTGTGCTGCTTTTTTTGATGCAGCTTACACTTAAATCGTAACAGTTTTTTTTCGAGACTGTCAAAAACCGGAAGCCGATTTGCCCAATAAAACCCGGCATTATTTTGCATAATTTGAATGTAAGTGCAGACAGATGTTCGGTTTATTCTCGAAAAATGTTTTTTTGAAAATTTTCATTTCCGGGTCAAAGCATACAGCGCCACCGCCGCAGCATTCGACACATTAAGGCTTTGAATCGCGCCTTGCGTCGGCAGTTTGATAACTTCGTCGCAATGCTCCTTCACAAGGCGGCGAATTCCGTCGCCCTCCGACCCGAGGACAAGAACGATTTTCCCGCCGGGTTTTAGGTCACGCACGGTTTTGTTGCTGTGCTCGTCCAGCCCGAAAACAAAATATCCGGCCTCTTTCAGTTCCTCGATCGCCCGGCTTAAATTCGTTTCATAGGCAACGGACAGGTGCTCCGCCGCCCCGCACGCCGATTTCGCTAGCACGCCGTCAATTTCCGGCGCGTGTTTCTTCTGGAGGATCATCCCATCCGCCCCGAACGCACTGGCCGACCGCATAATCGCGCCGACATTGTGCGGATCGGTGACCTGATCGAGCATGATAAGGACGGAATCGGTTTTGGCGGCGGCGCGGATAATCAAATCCTGCACAAAAATTTCTTCTAAAGGCGCGCAAGCCAGCCCCAGTCCCTGATGCACCGCCCCCTTGGGCAGCATGGAATCGAGCTTTCCCTTATCGACAACGGCGGGGTGCGGCCGCCGCAAGCCCTTGTCCCTGGCTTCTTTTAGTGTCGGCTCAAACCCCTTAAGGCTCTGGTCGGTGACATAAAGCGCATGGATGGTACGGTCGGGGTTCAGCCACGCCTCGCGCACGGCATGAAATCCGTATAAAGAGGCTCGATGCCCCTTGTTTTCCTGCCGGTTATCGGTATGGTGTCGCTGCTGTTTCATGGCACGACACATTTACATGCTTGACAGCCGCACGGAAAGTCTTTTTTCTGCTAGCGTTTTAAAGGGCTTATTCCCGATGGAAGGGTGGCCGAGTGGTTAATGGCAGCAGACTGTAAATCTGCCCGTCTCCGACGTACGGGGGTTCGAATCCCTCCCCTTCCACCATTCTCAGCCAGAAATCCTATTTAGGATCAATGCCATTAATTAAAGGGTAAAAAGACGATTTAAGAATGATTTTAATATCATTTATAAAATTTCCAATCTCATCACGTTGGGTTAATTCTTCAACATACTGCTTATCGTAATTTAGCCTCATTGCTGGTGTAAGTGTATTGTGGCCATGTATTTGGGCAAGTCCTGTGCAGCCGGGAAGAACGCGGATTCTTATAGAATCTTGAGAAATAAGGTCTGAGGGCATAAGCGGACGAGGACCAACTAAACTCATGTCGCCCTTAAGAATATTAAAAAATTGTGGCAATTCATCAATGCGCGATTTTCTTAAAATCTTTCCAATTTCTGTAAGCCGATCTTCATTAGCAAGTAAGTTGCCAAATTCATCATGCCAGTTATGCATCGATTTGATTTTAAAAATTGTAAAAAGTTCACCGTCTTTTCCAACGCGTTGCTGAGAGTAAAAAGGAAAGGATTTGTGTGCGGCAGCCGAAGCAAATGTTCCAGCAAGAAGGAGCGGCAGTGAAACGACAATCCCTGTAAGGGAAACCGCCACATCAAACTTTCGTTTAATATTCATACGGAACGGTTTCTGCAGAAAAGCTTGTTATTGTCTTGGGGCTAAAAGAAATTGGGGCAATCGCTTGACTTATCATCCCGGTATTTTTTCTGACATCCCAATAAGCGATAACACTGTCCCTTAAAAGGCGTGGCAAAGAATTTGCTATTTCATAGTAATCTTTTTCACCGTCACGAATAACAGCCTGTACGATATCGGGCTGATCTGCAGGAGGGACACGATTTTTTGTGTATGTTTTGCAGACGAAATTTTCTATTTCGGGATTTATTTTTTTATTAGCACCAAGAAATTTTCCGTTCTGATGGAGGTGGGTTGCGATCCAGTTGGGAGATATTTTTCTATCAGTAATTTCTGCGCGCATATCAATAATAAAATCGTCTAAATGATCGACCATTTCATACAATAGAGCCATTTTGGAGGCATCAGGGTAAAGAGACACAAAATCAGATAATTGAACAATTTTAGAATCTGTAATTTTGCTTTGTTTTATCTCGCCTTTAAAATGTTCTAAAGCGTGGAGCATCGTAGATTGCGCTAGAGCAAAATCCATGGAGGTCATTCTTTGCCGGGAATTAGCTTTTTTATCATGCAGATAGTCACATTCAGCGACAGCTTGTTCTCGCACCAATACTGAATGAATATTGCTGAATGCATGTTCTACGGTCGCTGGTAGGACGCCAGCCTTTATAATTTCGTTGATATGATCCGGGTATTTTGTGCTGGCAACAACATCATTATATAAAAATTCACAAGGATGGTTTCCGTACTCCGTTTTTCCGAGAGTTAGGATTTCTTTGGCTGGCATGGAGTCAAGAACAGAATCCAGAGCTCTTATGCTCTGCACCAGTGAAAGAACCAACCTTGAATGAGCCACAGCTTTAAAAGCCTGCGTTAGAGAATAATGCGGTAAAACGTCGCCAGCTTCTCCACTGGGTGCAGCCATTATTAAGGCCAAAACAATAGAATGCTTTAAAGTTTTTGGGCTTGATGGACCAAGAACAGCTTGAAAAAAAGGCCTGTCTATTTGATGTAATTTCCCCAAAGCTACACCTCGTCATGCAATAACGCAGCATTTTTACAGAATAAGTAACTATATGTCAATAAAAAATGGCTGTGCTAGTGTGCTTTGATTGTCCCGCTCCAGGCTATGTATCACTTCCCCTTCTTAACCAACCCCAATTCCTCCACGATTTTCTGGGGCAGGGTTACCTCGTGGCCTTCGATCAATTTGGCATTGATGGTTTCCGGCTTGTGCGCGGCGCCCTCCAGTAACAGCAAATCATAACGCCCGCCCGATCCCTCAAACAAACGGCGGGAATAATCCTGCGACTTGTAATCGGTTTCCTTGTTATAGCCTGCGCTCGTGTGCCCGCCCGCAATCGGAAGGTTTTCATCCGCCGCGCCATGGATATTTAAAATACGTTTGCCCTTGGCGTTTGGGCATGTGGGCACGTCCATCTGCAACGTGCCGGAAATGGTCACGGCGGAAACATATAAGTCGGTCTCGCACATCAGGCGCATACTCATCATCGCGCCGTTGGAATGACCTGTGCCGTAAACCCGCGCCGGGTCTACATTGTCATGGTGGGCAAGAAACGAAATCACCGCGCCGATATGGGCGACATCATCCACCCCGGTTTTATAGGGCTGGCCGCAGCACCCCCCGGCATTCCATCCCTTCATCTGTTCGGCCAGCCGCTTGGCCACGGGCGTTCCGTCCAGATAGGCCACCACAAAGCCGCCTTGGTCGGCATACGGCTCCAGCCCGATATAATTTCTGATCTGCTTGGCCTGCCCAAACCCACCATGCAGGACAACCAGCAAGGGAACCTTGCGCCCACGGGGCAGGCGAGGGGGCGTATAAACGATAAAATTCCGGCCATTCAGCGTCTCGGTGCGTGCTTTACCCTTGCCGTAAACATAAAGCCCCTCGTTTGATCCACCCGGAACCTGCTTGTGTTCCCCGGCTTCGGCCTTGGCGCGCTGCTCAATGATGCGCCGGAACAGCCCCGGTCTGTCGTCCTCGGCCTGCGCCGGAACGGACAAAAGCGCACTCGCCGCCAGCCCCAGAAAAAACACGCCGCGCAAAAAATATTGAAATCGAATCATGGCACAAATTTCCCTCTTTGAGTGCTGCGCCATTGTACACAATGCCGCCGACTGGTAAAACCGTTGATATGAACGATATGCAGGCTCCCCCCTTAAACAACACCCATCGCCCCCGCATGGCCTTGCTGGCGGGCGGGGCGTCGGTCGTAACCGTGGCCATTCTCATTGTCATCAAGCTCTACGCCACCGTTCAAACCGGCTCGGCCAGCGTCTTGGCCTCGCTCATCGATTCCATCGTCGATGCGAATGTTTCGCTGATGACCTTTTGGGCCATTCATATTTCGCTTAAACCCGCCGATGAAGATCACCGCCACGGCCACGGCAAGATCGAGGGCCTAGCCGCCCTGATGCAGGCCGCCTTTATCGGCGGCGCGGGGGTGTTCCTGCTTCTTGAATCCGTGGGGCATTTTGTCGGCGGCGGGCGGCTTGAGGCCGACAACACCGTCGCTATTGCCATCATGGTTGTCTCGGCGGTCTTGTCGCAGAGCCTTGTCATGGTTCAAAAATACACTATGAAACACGCGCCCTCGTTGGCGGTAGAGGCTGACCACGCGCATTACGCATCCGATGTATTTATCAATCTGGGGGTTGTGGCGGTGTTGCTGGCCATTTCTGCCGGCGCCCCGGCTTGGCTTGATCCGGCCTTTGCGGTTGCTGTTGCAATTTACCTTGGCCTGACGGTGCATAAAATCGCGGGCAAGGGGCTGGATATGTTGCTCGACCGCGAATTGACGGGCGACGCCCGGGAGCGCATCACGAAAAAGGTTTTATCCCACAAATACGTCATGGGGATGCACGATCTTCGCACGCATAAATCCGGCATGCGCGTGTTTATCTCCTTCGACATCGAACTCGACCCCAGCTTGCTCCTTTATAACGCCCATGAAATCGTGCGCGAGGTTGAATACGAACTGCTGATGGATTTCCCTCATGCCGAAATCCTGATCCACGCCGACCCTCACGGCGACACCTATGACACCCGCCATCATGTGCCGGGGGTGCATAACGCATGAGAATTCTTGCGGACATCGGCGGCACATATGCGCGTTTCGCGGTTGAGGAAAGCGGCGCACCCGTGCACATCAAAAAATATGCGGCGGCCGATTTTGCAACATTCGGCGCCGCACTGGAACAATACCGCGCTGAATGCGGCATAAAAGAAACCTCGGAACTGCTGATCGCAACCGCCGCCCATCCAGATGAAAAAAACATCTGGCGTTTCGTCAACAAAAACGAATGGATCATCGACCCAAAAGTCCTTGGTAATGTCGCTCTGATCTTGAATGATTTCGAGGCATCAACATGGGGATTAAAGGGCGTGTCTACTCGTATGCCCTCCGTTCTTATCGGCCCTGGCACGGGTCTTGGGCTTGGCTATGTCATTCCGGGGGCAAACGGTATCCACATACAGGGCACACAAGGCGGGCACTTGCCCGCTGCCGCCGTCACGGATGAACAATCCCGCGTCCTGAAGGCCGTGGAAAAAGTAAAACAGCGCAACGGATTTGTCGTTTATGAGGATGTCGTCAGCGGCCCCGGTCTGTTCAATC
>JBASFN010000217.1:0-2389 GCA_049653045.1 Alphaproteobacteria bacterium | reverse complement strand
CGTTCCTCGGTAACATTCATGGCGATTTCATTCAGGCGACCGAGCTTGTTCTTGCCGACAATTTTTTTGGTTCCATTCTTTATCAATTCATCGCGGTTCAAGGGAAGATCGATATAAGCATATCGGTTGTGAACATCGCACTGGTAATGGGCGTAGCGGACGGATTTATCATTCTCGATGACGGCGTCGGTTATATCCATATACATGGTGTCGCCCTGGGTTTTTATTTCGATCGTCGGATTTTTATGCTTAACGCATCCAGTGAAAAGGACAGGGGAGATAATGCGAAGCGTTAAGTCTCCGGGGGCGGCATCCGGTAATCGCAGAAACGTGCCGGCGTATATAAAATTGGGAAGGATGCCGCTAACGCTGTCATCCTCGACTTTTTGCATGTCCGCTTCTGATTTTCTGTATTCCGGGCTGTATTGCCATACGGGGCCGGAACTTTTGCTTTCTCCGGATGTTTCCTCTTCGGACGGAGGGTCGGATTGCGCGGCAGCCTGATTAAAGGGCTGAAAAGCAAGCACAGCAAGCGCAAGAAGAAAAAGACGAACGGAAATGCTCATAAAAACACCGGGAGTTTTGAAACCTTAACCTGCATAGATTACAGATTATGTTATAGGCAGGCAATGCCCCCTTTATGCTCCATCCACGAGTTTTGCAACAATCTGTGATGTATAATCTACCATCGGGATGATCCGGTCGTAATCGAGCCGGGTTGGGCCGATGACGCCAATCGCCCCGATAATCTGTTCCTGTGTATTCTTATAGGGCGCAATAATCAGTGACCATCCGGACTGATCGAATATTTTATTCTCCGCGCCTATGAAAATCTGGACGCCCTCGGCGGCGTTGACCGAGCCGAGCAAATCCAGCATTTTTTGCTGCTGTTCCAGATAGCCAAGGAGCAAGCGCGCCCGTTCAAGATCCTGAATGGCTTTCACATCTTCGAGCAGGCGCGATTGGCCGCGGATGATGATGTGCGTGTCGCGGCTGTTTTGCGCCTGAAGGGCGAGGCCTTGTTCAACAAGGGTGCGGGTGATTTGGTCAAGTTGGGCGCGGTTGTCGCCGATTTCGGCTAAGATGGATTTTTCCGCTTCTGCTATGGTTTTTCCCGCCAGCTTTGCATTCAGGTAGTTCGAGGCGGCGATTAAGGCCGGGGCGGGAATGTCTTGATTCATCTCCATGATCCGGTTTTCGACAAGGCCGCTCTGGAAGACGAGGACGGCGAGGATTTTTCCGGGCGACAACTGGACGAATTGTACCTGTTTAACCGCCCCGGTCATCTTGGGGGCCAAAACAAGGCTGGCGCAGGAGGAGAGGCCGGAGAGGAGGGATGTGGCCTGTTCTAAAACTTCGGTTACCGGGCGGTTTTGGGCGATGCAGGCGGTTTCGATCCGGGTGCGGTCGCTCTGGCTCAGGTTGCCCACCTGCATCAGCCCGTCGATATAAAGGCGGATGCCTTGATCGGTGGGCAAGCGCCCGGCGGAGGTATGCGGCGAATACAGCAATCCCGAATGTTCCAGATCGGCCATCGTGTTCCGGATGCTGGCGGGCGAAAGATGAATTCCGGCGAATTTTGAAATCGTGCGTGAGCCGACCGGTTCGCCGGTGGCGAGGTAGGTGTCCACAATAAACCGGAAAATCGCCCGCGAGCGATCGTTCATTTCGACTATCATAAGGGGAATATAGGGGGATTGAGGGGTGGCTGTCACCCCCGGCGCAGACAAGTGTTTTTAACTCTGGGTGTTTTCTGCCCCTATGACTGGTGTTTTCCGGGGAAAAAGAGCGAGGAATTCAATGGCGGGTTCATACTGTTTCAATGCCGACATTTTGATGAAATCCATCCCGGTATCGAAATCTTGAACGCCGCCCTGACCGTTCAACCACATCAGACCTAGTGCCAATTCAGATGGGGCGTGCCTGAGTTCGACGGCCTGGGTGAACAATGCCCTTGCCTCTGACGGGGCGTTTTCATCATTTGTTTTCAGAATTTCAACGGCTTGTTTGAAAATATCTTCTGCTGATTGTTCTGGGTTTGATTGGGAAGGGGTTTGAAACTTTGTCGTCAGTTCTGTGCGTGTCATGGTCATCTGCCGAAACCTAAAACAAAAGAGTTTAATTTTGTATTTTTGTGTATTTATAAGTTTCCTTATGAAAATGCAAGGGAAATATGGTGGTTTGACAATCTTTTGGCAGGCCTTAAAGTGTCGCCACCAAAAACCCTTAAGGAAAACCCATGACCAGACCCTCCGGGCGTGCGCCTGACCAGCTTCGTACCATCGAGCTTATTCCCAATGTTTCCAAACATGCAGAAGGGTCGTGTCTTGTGAAATTCGGCGACACTCATGTTTTATGCCTCGCCAGTATTGAGGACAAAACCCCGCAT
>JBASFN010000216.1:0-3610 GCA_049653045.1 Alphaproteobacteria bacterium | reverse complement strand
GTATGATGATGCTCCCGCCTGTCACCATTTCCCTGCCGTTCAAGATTATATTCTTTGTGCTGGTGGACGGGTGGTACTTGATTACCGGATCGCTGATCCAGAGCTTTGACGTTATGCCGCCGATTGTGCCGGGATAAAAAAATCGTCATTGCGAGAAGCCGCGCCGTAGCGCAGCGAAGGCGGGCGACGCGGCAATCCAGAATGCCCAAAGACTCTGGATTACTTCCTCGCTGCGCTCCTCGCAATGACGATTGATACTTAGATATACAGCTGATTTTGTTTACAACAGAAAGCCTATTTCGCAGCGGCGGGAACTGGAGCCTTTTCCGCCTTCGGTGCGCTTTCCGCCTTATACCCGTCGAGGAAGTCCTTGAATAGGTCAACTTCCGACACAATACCCATCAATGTTTTCCGATCGGCCAGCGCACCGCTTTTCCGGGCGCGAGTGATGACCTCGAAAATGCGCGCCTTCTCGGTCTGAGCCATAGCATCGGAATATTTCTCGCGCATGTTGGAAAGGCCAACACCGTCACTGGCAAGGTTAAGGGCAACGGCACGCTGCATCAACAAACCGGTATGCTCCGCCGACAAAGGCCGCGTGGGGGAAATATTTTCATCGCTGATGACATCGCCCATCGCGGCGGCGGCGTCATCCCAATACCCGGCGCGCCACGCAATATCGGCGCGGAGCTTATTCACATCCTTTGATCTAGGCATATCGTGGAGCAAGGCCAAGGCTTGATCGGGGCGTCTTTCCTGCGACAGGGCGCGAGCGCGGAGCAAGATCATCTCCTGAAACCGCTCCGGCGTTTTCTGATCGTCGGGCAAAGATTCAAGAATGCCCTTCCCCTTCCCGAGCGTACTAAGGGCATCAATCGATTTTCCATCCATCAACTCAATCGCGGCGAGCTTCATGGCAATACGGAATGCCTCCGCACCCGTCAAATGATCCATCTGCGCCTTCAAAATAGAAATAGCACGGCCATATAAAAGCCTGCCAACAAGGTGATCGGCCAATTTTTCACCGACGAGATTGCCTTTTTCCCCGGACGGGATAAGCACAGAAAATTCATCATACAAGGCCGCCGCATCCGGCCCCGATATTTTTTTCAACTCCTCGCCCGTGAAAAGATTGGTGAAAGTTTCAACCATTTCCTCACCGATGCGATTACCAAGATCCGTCCCTTCCGAAAAGGTTGCGGCATCGCGCATGATATTCAGACCCTTGATATACTGACCCGTGTCAAAATAAACCTTGCCCAGCCAGTAATTGATAAGTGCCTCCAATTCATCACCACGCCACGCATAGCGAAGACGCTCAAGACTGTCGATGGCCTCTTTGGCCGTTATCTTTTTTCTTTCATATTGCAGGCGCGTGATCGCAAGGCCTGCGCGGGCGCGGTACATCGCATCCCGCCCGGTAGTCAGAGGCTTCCATATATTGAGTGCCTCGTCCGGCTTTCCTTTCTGACGAACGGCTTCGCCCTTCAGATATTCAAGTGCTGCCTGTTGCTGAAACACCAGCGTCCCGCCGCGTGTTTCAACCAGCTTAAGAATTTTATCCGCCTGTTCCTTGCGTCCGGCGCGCAAAGCCACCTCCGCCAGCACAAGCCCGAGGCGACTTATCAAAACTTCCGGATAATACGATAAAATTTCAGTATCGGGCGGCAACACCGTGCCCGCCTGCTGCCAGTCCTGAAGATCGGCAAGGGCATAGGCCTTCCAGTATCCAATCTCTGGGTATCCAAGAAGCTGTTTATCCTCCAAATCCTCAAACGCCGTATCGCTGATATTGCCCAACGCCCGCGCCGCACCGTTCAGCGCGTGATATTCGGGATTTTGCTCAAGCTCCGGAACCTGCTCAATGGCAAAATCAAGGAAACCGCTCGCTTCCGCCCACATGCCATTGGCAAGATGCATCCGCGCAAGAGAAATCAAACCTTCGGCCTGTTCCGCAGGCTCCTTCTCGCCGAGGGTTGAAAGAACGTTGTTCCGGTTTTCTTCCAGAACATCAATCCCGCCCATCTGCCACGAGTTAAAATCAAACACACGCTTGGCCGGGAGTTTTTTCTCCTCGGTTTTCTTCGCGTCCGCCTTGTTCAGAGAACGGGTTAAATCAATGTCCTTCTGGGACATCAGGGATAACCCGCCGGGGCGGGTCACCACACCGCCGCGCCGGGTAATCTCGACGGTCAGATCATCCACCTTGGGCAGGATCGCAAGACCGACCGGGGACATCATGGTTTCAAACTCCACATAGTCCTGCGCTAGACCCGCCATATATTTCGCGGAACCGACCGTGACGACCTTCAGCATTTTCCCACTGACAGGATCGGGCACATCCAGAACGCGCCCCGGTGACACCATATCCCAGATCAATTTACCGCCGGCTGGTTCATCGGCATTGTCATCCTCCCGCTTTGGCAAAATGGCATTGAGGAAAATATCCTGCGGCGCAACAACCACCCGCCAGACAAGGCCGCCAGCCTGCCCCTGCACCGCCCGCGCTCCCAACTTGGGAAAGCTAAAGGCCTTCCCCCCCTGGATTCCAACCTCAATCGGAGGCATCATCTGCGCGGCTTGGGGGCCAGTGACATTGGGCTGCATCACCAGATTTTCCTGATCGCTGACCATCCAGATTCGCCCCGCCCGCTCGAACACCGCCAACCCCGTCGATGTTGTCGCGGTCAAAACGATGATGTTGGGTTTTTCCGTTTTAGCAGGTAATCCGGTTTTTAAATCGGTGGCCACGGCCTGCTGAAGTTTTTTCAAATCCTCGACTCCCGGCGAACCCATTGGCTGTACGGAAGCAATCGGCTGCTTAACAACCTCGGTCACTGGCGCAGCGGCGATTTTTTTAGGCTCCGATTTTACGGCATCAACCTTTTTTTCCGCCTTTGTCGCACCGGGGGGATCATAAACATCAATCACAACCTTGGTCTCGGCTGAAAAATCACGGGTAGTCGCGCCAGAGGCAAAAATCAACTCAACTTCCAACGGCGCGGTCGAAAGAATTTTCACGGCAGATATATTTTTGGGCGGCGCGGCCTTAAACGCACTGTCATCCAAACTGGCATCGGTATCAAACTTGACGATCAACCGATCGGGGGACGGCGCATTGACCGTATAATTCACACGGCGCCCCCAGTCGAACACCAGCCTTGCGTAATCGTCATGCTCACCGGGACGCAAGCGGACATTGCCCGGCGCGGCAAAAACGCTGGACATCGACAAAACAATCAGGAAAAAACCAAGAAAAACAACGCGCAGCATGGTTAAAAGTCTGCCACGCCCCCGCACAAAGGACAAGGGAACAGCACTTTAAGTCCCTGTCTTATCCCGAAAAAGCGGTGAGGCGATTATTCCACAGGCGGAAGCTGGGGAAGTTGTTTTTGCTCGGCCAGCATGATGGTGATGGTTTTTGCGCGCTCCGATGTCATTTCGGCCATGATGGGGCCTATTTTACGCTCCGACATCTTCGACATCACCGAAAACAAAACATCCAGATCCAGAGTATCAAAAATCCGCGCCGCATCCTTGGGCTTCATGCCTTCGTATATTTTCACAAGGCTGGCGATACGGGCCGTTTCCTCTTCGGATTGCTTTTGCA
>JBASFN010000215.1:0-13045 GCA_049653045.1 Alphaproteobacteria bacterium | reverse complement strand
CCGTATATAAGGGTGTAGGAACAACAACACCGAGTGGTGTTGCATTTTACTCAAAGGAACCAGAAGGATGAACTTCAAGACAATAATGTTGGCAGGTGCTTTCCTCGCCCCCGTATTTTTTGCGGGCGTGGCTGAGGCAAAGGAATATTGCCGCGAGTACCAGAAAACAATCACAGTCAATGGCCACCGCGAAAGCGGCTATGGTACGGCTTGCTACCAGCCTGACGGATCGTGGATGATTGTGGATGCAGAAGGAACGGTTGATCCTTTTGACGATCTGCGCCGCGAGCGGGATGTTGTTATCGTTTCCGATACGCGCCCGGTCTATTATGATTACGGCCCGAGATACCAGCCTGTGGCCTATTACCCGCAGCATCATTTTCGTCCGCGCTATACGAACCGTTATAACTTTGTCTTTTTTGATGATGATTGGCGCGATGACAGACACCGTTGGAAGAAACGTCACCATGGCCATGGACGAGGTCATGGGCACGGGCGTGGTCATCACGACGACGATTAAGGTTTCCCCCGGGAAGGCGGCGATTCTACTCCCGCATCCTTCCCATTCCCTGACCCCTGCCGCCCCCCCGGCAGGGGTTTTTCTTTAATCTGTTGACAAACATTATTGCCATAATTATAAGTAAAAATTACAAAAAATAGGGCATTGTCAGATGAAAATTTCATTCACGACGACTTGTATGGGACGGATTGAGCATCTGAAGCAGACGCTTGTTGAGAATATGCGTGGAAATCCATCGAGTCAGGACATTGATGTGGAATTTTGTGTTTTGGATTACAACAGCCCCGATGGCTTGGAAGAATGGATAAAATCCGATCCGCAAATGGTGGATGCGATGGAAGCGGGTTTCCTTCGTTACGGTAAAAATCACGATGTCGAAAAATTCCACATGGCTCATGCGAAAAATCAGGCCAAACGGCTTGCGACTGGCGAGGTGCTTTGCAACATCGACGCTGATAATTTCACAGGCGATGGGTTTGCAAATTATCTGGCCAATGTTTTTAAAAAAAATGACCAGATCGTCGTTAGTCCCTCTAGTCATACGATCGGTGAATTAAAAGGCGGTGTGGGTGGTAGGATAGCTGTAAAACGTGAATATTTTGAAATGCTGGGTGGCTATGACGAGAGATTTAAAATGTGGGGCAATGAAGACACTGATTTTGTCCGTCGTGCCAAGGGCGCAGGCTTGACCAACTATCATATAGATGGACATCAATGGCTCAGATATATCGATCATGATAATTTTGCCAGAATTAAGAATATGGTTGATGAAAGAGATTGGGGAAAGGAAATTGCCTCTGTCGAACGCACAAAAGAGGGCAGTACGCCCCTTCAAAAATTGATGATATTGTTCAAAGCGTCTGTCTGTTCCATACAGGTCAATGACGGAGGGAAGTTCGGTATGGGGCGCGTGATGGTCGGTCTGGACGATGAGCTTGTCGAGTTTGGTGAATTACCTGTAAATAAAATTTCCCCGGTACATATATGTGCTGAACACTGGCCGGAATTTGTTATTGGACGTCTGTTGCCGGAACGCCGTTCTATAGAGTCCTTGTACGGAAATGACGATCACGGGCTGCATATTTAGGTCCGTCCCCTTAAAAACTCTTAAAAATGGCGGTTTTTCAGCAAAAAAGCGTGAAAAACCCCTATTTTCAGCATTTACAAGGGGTGTGCTTTGGGCTGTAATGATGACCATTACAGGATTCTACTGTTACTCAACGTAAGGAAAGGTGCTCACCATGGCAACACAACCCACTGTAACTCTCAAGCAAATCTCCGCCGATCTCGCCGACAAGCATGGCTTGTCCAAAAAGCAAGTTCAGGAGGTCATGGACGACATGATTACCCTGTTCGGCAAAAACCTGAAAAAGGGCAACCGTATTCGTATCCCCGGTCTCGGCATCCTGCAAGTAAAGCAGACCAAGGCGCGCACGGGTCGTAACCCAGCCACGGGCGAAACCATTCAAATCCCCGCGAAGAAAAAAGTAGCCTTCCGCGTGGCAAAAGACCTGAAGGACAGCGTCCTCACCAAGTAATTTTTTTGAAAAATTGCGTAAAGACGGCGGCCGTTAAAAAGCCGCCGTTTTTTATTGTCCGGTCATGGTACGGCGCGTAATCCAATATACCTCGCCCTCGCTGTTTTCGGTTTCCAGCCAGAGGAAGGGGAGGCGTGGCCATGCTGCCTCGACGTTTTCTTTTCCGCGCCCGATTTCGCACAGCAATCCGCCGCGCTCCGTCAGGTGATCCGGGGCTTCGGCCATAATCCGCCGCACGATGTTGAGGCCGTCATTTCCGCAAAGCCCTAACGCCATTTCCGGCTCGAATTTATGTTCCGGCGGTAAATCATCCATCCCTGCTTGATCGACATAGGGCGGGTTGGTGATGATGAGGTCGTATTTTTTCCCCTTGAGCGGTGCGAATAGATCGCCGTTATAGAGCGTGATGCAATCGGTAAGGCCGTGCTCGCCCACATTGCGCTCCGCCACGGCGAAGGCACCCGGTGAGAGTTCCACCGCGTCGATATGCGCCTCCGGCCAGATATGCGCGGCGAGAATGGCAAGGCATCCGGAGCCGGTGCAGAGGTCGAGCACGTTTTTAACTTCCCGAGGGAAACCCGGCGGGGAAAATCCGTCTTCGTGGTTGATAAGTTCCGCGATGAAGGAGCGTGGCACGATTACGCGTTCATCCACGTAAAAGGGTAATCCTTGTAGATAGGTTTTATTGAACAAATAGGGCGCGGGTTTGCGGGTTTCGATCCGCGTTTTAACGAGGGCTTCGATTTTGGCCGTTTCGGCTTGCGTTAATTCCCGAGGCCAAATCTCCTCCAGCACCGCATCAACGGGGAGGCCCAAAGCCTCCATCGCGATAAAGGCGGCTTCGTCGAACGGGTTGTCTGTGCCGTGGCCGAAGACAAGGCCCGCCGTTTCAAAGCGTTCCGCCGTGTTCTCGATTGTTTCACCTAAGGTTGTCATGGGGGAGGGAATAGCATGTTTCCCGCGCCTCTGTCATCCCCTCTCCCCATCGGGGAGAGGGTTAGGGTGAGGGGGGATTTTAGGCCGGAACGTCAATCAAAACCAGTTCCGCGTCTGTCAGCGCCCGGATGGTGACGGTGTCCGCGCCTGTAATCTCCGCCCCGTCGCCGTGATTCATGGGTGTGCCGTTCACTTCGACGCTGCCCTCGGAAACGAGGAGGTAGCCGAGGTTGTGCAAGGGTTGTGTGATTGTTGTGCCCTTTTTTAAGCGCCCGCCGGAGATGGAGGCATCGGCATGAATGGTCATCACGTCTTTCCCCGCATCCTCCGCGTGGCCGGAGACGAGGATCGGTAGCGCGCCGCTGGTGATCGGCTCCTTCGGGAATTTGCGGGCGTCCCAGCCGGGCGTGACGCCTTTCTCCCGTGGGATGATCCAGATTTGATAGAGTGTGGTGGGGATGTTTTCCGCGTTCTTTTCGGAGTGGCGGATTCCTGTGCCCGCGCTCATGACTTGTACATCGCCGGCCTCTGTTTTCCCCTCGTTGCCCATGCTGTCGCGGTGGGTGATGGCGCCGCTGCGGACATAGGTGATGATCTCCATGTCCCTATGCGGGTGCGTGTCAAAGCCTGTGTTCGGTCCGATAATGTCGTCGTTGACAACGCGAAGCGCGCCAAAGCCCATGCGGGCCGGGTTGTGATACTCCCCGAACGAAAAATGATACCGGGCGTTCAGCCAGCCATAATCATTGTGGCCGAGCGCGGCGTAAGGGATGACGGTGATGGCGGGGCTTGCGTTTTGTGCGGGGTTTGTTGTGGTTTTCATGGGAATGTCCTTTCCTTCGGGGAATGATTTAGGGCGGGAGAGGGCGGAGGGAAGGCCCCCTAATCCGTCATCCCCGGCAGCGAGGCGCAGCCGAGCGTGAACGGGGACCCGGCACAATACCTGCCGCGTAAGCGGCGCAAATAGCGTCTTCGCGGTGAAGACTTTTTTGTGCCGCTTGCGCGGCGAATGTTACGCTGGGTCCAGGATCGGCGGTCGCGTTGCTCCCTTGTCCGGGATGACGATGGAAGGTGGGGTTATTTTTTGTCGTCGCCCATTTTTAGCGCGTTAATAAACGCGCTTTGCGGAATCTCGACGTTGCCGTATTGGCGCATCTTTTTCTTCCCCTTTTTCTGCTTCTCCAGCAGTTTTTTCTTGCGGGAGATGTCGCCGCCGTAGCATTTGGCGGTTACGTCTTTTCGCAATGCGCTGATGTCTTCTCTGGCGATGATTTTTCCGCCGATGGCGGCTTGGACGGCGATTTTGAACATCTGGCGGGGGATGAGTTCCTTTAATCGTTCGCACATGCCGCGCCCGCGCAGTTCGGCGTTGCTGCGGTGGACGATCATAGAGAGAGCATCGACGGGTTCGTCGTTTACACGCACGTCTAATTTTACGAGGTCGTTCTCGGCGTATCCGGCGAGTTCGTAATCGAAGCTGGCGTAGCCTTGGGAAATGGATTTCAGGCGGTCGTAGAAATCGAACACCACTTCGTTGAGCGGCAATTTATAGACCAGCATCGCCCGCGCCCCGGCGTAGGTGAGTTCCAGTTGAACGCCGCGCCTGTCTTGACAGAGTTTCAAGAGGCCGCCGAGATATTCGTCGGGGGTGAGGATGGTGGCTTTGATCCACGGCTCCTCGATATGTTTGATATAGACCGGGTCGGGCAGGTCGGCGGGGTTGTAGAGGTCGATAAGTGTGCCGTCGGTTTTGTGAACCTTATACACCACGCTTGGCGCGGTGGGGATGAGATCAAGGTCGAATTCGCGTTCAAGGCGTTCTTGAATGATTTCCATGTGCAAAAGCCCAAGGAATCCGCAGCGGAAACCAAGGCCGAGGGCTTGCGAGCTTTCCATCTCGTAATGCAGCGAGGAATCGTTTAGCGCGAGTTTCCCGAGGGAATCTTTCAGTTTTTCAAATTCGCTGGCGTCCGCCGGGAAGATGGAGCAGAACACCATCGGGACCGAGGGTTTAAAGCCGGGCAGGGCTTCGAGGCAGGGGCGTTTATCGTCGGTGATGGTATCGCCGACTTTCGTTTCCGAGATTTCCTTGATCTGCGCGGTGATGAAACCCATCTCGCCGGGGCCGAGTTCGTCCAGCAAGACGCGCTTGGGCGTGAACATCCCGACGCGGTCTACTTCGCGCACCGTTCCCGCCTTCATGAATTTGATTTTTTGTCCCTTGCGGAGGTATCCATCCACCACGCGCACGAGGACGACAACGCCAAGATAGGCATCGTACCAGCTATCGACGAGGAGGGCCTTGGTGGGTGCGTCCATGCTGCCCTTGGGCGGCGGCAGGCGCGTGATGATTGCCTCCAGCAAATCGGGAATGCCAATGCCGGATTTTCCCGAGCAGAGAACGGCATCGGAGGCGTCGAGGCCGATTGTGTCCTCGATCTCGGTACGGACTTTTTCCGGTTCGGCGGCGGGCAGGTCGATCTTGTTGATGACGGGGATGATTTCGTGGCTGTTCTCGATAGCCTTATAGACGTTGGCGAGGGTTTGCGCCTCTACGCCTTGGCTTGCATCGACGACGAGAAGCGATCCTTCGCAGGAGGCGAGGGAGCGGGAGACTTCGTAGCTGAAATCCACGTGGCCCGGCGTGTCCATGAGGTTGAGCTGGTATTCGATGCCGTCTTTGGCCTTATAGGCGAGGCGCACGGTCTGGGCCTTGATGGTGATGCCGCGTTCTTTCTCGATGTCCATGTTGTCGAGGACTTGCTCGGTCATCTCCCGCGCCTCCAGCCCGCCGCAGGTTTGAATCAGGCGGTCGGCCAGCGTGGACTTCCCATGGTCGATATGGGCGATGATGGCGAAATTACGGATATGGTCTAACGGTTTTGTCATTTTCTTTCCTTGGGGGCTATGAATAGGGGTAAGTTGCGCGGAATTCAAGCTTCGGATACACTTTCCGGGCTTATTTCAATGATTTCAGGATATATCCCGTGGCCGACAAGCTTCCTCCGGAAAAAAAGGACAAAACCATCGAGGAATTGTTGGACAGCAACCAGAGAAAGCTACGCTCGCCTGTGTTGTGGTTTTTCCTGCTCCTTTTGCCGGTTTTGGTCAGTTTTTATTCGGCTTTTAATTCGGTCAGTGAAAGTATGACTCCCAAGAAAGCGCCGGAGGTTATTCGTTATGTCCCGCCAAAGGGGGCGCCGGTAAAGGGTTTATTGCACCCGGAGTCTGGTTTTACGCAAGATTCCACGATCAGCGTCAAGGAACGCATGCGTATAATCAGGGGAGGAAGCCTTAAAACCGTGCGGGGTGATGATGGAAAGGTTTATTCGTGTGAATATGACGAATGGGTCGGCCAAACCGCGGATGCCGCCATGCAGGAGAAAATGAAGCTCTGGAACAGGCCGTTCAGGATATTTCCGCCCGGATCAAGGCCGAGCAGGGATTTTAACCCAGCCCGCATTAACCTCAAAACCGACGCGGAGGAAAAAATCCTCCGCGTTTGGTGTGGTTAGGGGTTATTTGGGAGTTGGGTCAAAGTTGACGCTGGAGATGGAATTAGAGGGGCTGCATTCTTGTGACGTGGGGCCGCCATATCTATTCGTTAAGATGACTGCACCGTTAAATTCGTGTGCACAGGAAACGCTTGCAAAGGTCTTTCCGCCAAATTTTTCTGTAGACATTACACACTCCTCTTTTATGTTAACTATTGTACCGCTCTATTTATTAATGACTCGTTAATTTTCGAATCTTTTTCTTAGCTGCTGTGAATAATTAGGGGAACGTAGTCTCCTTTCTGGGCATCGCCCGTTTTGGGATCCATTTGAACCATTAAAATCTGGTGAGCGTTCTGCATGTGCTTGGCAACCGCCTGAGTTAAGGGAATGCCTAAATTGCGAACGTCACCGCCATCAATTACAAAATCCAATTTATTTGTCTTCAAGTCGAACTCAAACCACGAAACTTCTCTTTTGAAGGGGTGGCTGTGAAATACAATGACATTGCCGCCTTCTTTAATTGCAACCTCAATATCCAGCCTGCTGGAAGCGTCAACGCCGACAACAAAATCTGTTAGGTTGCCGACAGGCGGACGTTCGGTTGGAAAGGGTGTGGTCTCTGTCATAGCATCCAGCATAACATTGTTGTAACGCGACTGTTACCCTCTTTTTTACCCGCCTTACAAATATCGTAACACACTGTTTTTATCCCGCGCAAAATTAAAAATCACTTCGCGGCCTCTTTGTGCCGAATTGGAAACGACGCGCCGTTGATCGATTGTCCGTCTTTGGTCTGTACGATCATAATTTCTTCGGCCTTGGTAAACCATGGCCGCACCAGCCATTGGATTTTAACGCCGAGATCAAGTCGTCCGCCGCTTTTAAGCACGACATCGACGCTGTAATCCTTGGGGTTGTATTCGAGGAAATCGATGGCCTCGTAGTCTACGGGCTGGAGGTGGAAAATAAAGACCTCTCGCGTGACTTTGTTGCAGTAAATATCCATCTTGTCGGGATCGAACAGGGCAGGCTTGCCCCCACCGGGTTTTCCCCAGTCTTTTTTCATCGATCCTTTTTTATCTTTGTCGCTTGAAGACATGATTGAATGCGCCAGAACAGCCTCGAACGGGAAACCGGAGCCGATTTCCCTCCCGGCCATCATATCATTGCCTCCCCTGTGGATAAAGCCCTAGTTTTGCTGCATTTTTCACAGTTGCGCCCATTTATGACAGGCTTTGGTCAGGAACGGCGCCATATTGGGCGGTATTAAGGCTGAGCGGTTTGCGTGTGACGCTGTTGGTTTTGGGGTCTACATCGAGGTATGTAGCCTCTCCGCCGAGTTGGCCATGCAGGACGGCTTCAACCGGGCGTGCCTTGTTGCGGAAATCGATCGGGGTGACGTTGCTAACGGGATTCTGGGAAACGCTGTCTCCTGCAACGTTCGGGTCAGCATAGCTTGCATCATTGCTGGCGGATTGTCTGGCATCGGGGCCGATGGATTGAAGATTGGCATAGCGCAGGCCGCCGCCATTATGCCCGGTGGTGAGCGAGGCAGTGTGAATGCCCGTTGGCGGGGTGGATGTGCCGTTGAGGTTGGCTTCGATTTCTTTTGTGACTTGTGATTTGGTGACAGGATTGCCGTTCGGGTCGTCGGAGTAGGGTCTGATGATTTCCCGGTCTGCGCCCTGGCTGACGGATTGCGGCTTGTCCATGAAGCTGTCCGCGCCCTTGCGGATTGCCATGAACGAAAGGACAAGCGCGCCGATTTTTAAAAACGATCCAACGAACGGGATCGTACCGATGCCCAGTCTGTCGAGTGTGCTGGAGCCGATGGTGGACATGAAGGCGATGGCGCCGATTGCCGCGCCGCCGTCGCGGATCAGGGCGCGGCCGCTGCCGTCCGGTTTGCTCATCAGGCGGTTATAGGTGTTTTTCAACCAGCCGCCGCCGGCCTTTACCGAGCTGCCCATGAAGGACAGGCTGTTGTTGACGACTTGCGTAACGGAATCGTTACCGTCGAGACTTAAGGCATCCTTGACGGAATCGACCAGCTTGCCGCCGCTCTCGGCCCAATCGACATCTTCGCCTTTGTTGCTGACGGTGTGCGTGTTGGAGTTGCCGGTGTCGTTTTTGTCCTCGGTTGAATCGGAACCTGAACCCGAGCTTGAAGCGGAGCCGTTTGCTTCGTTTTCTTTGTTTTTCTTTGCAGCTTTTTCTTTTTCAATCTTTTCTTTTTTCAGGCGTTCGGTTTTTTGTTCTTCGGTTTCGACTGTGCCTGCGGCGGGGTCGCCGCCCTTGCCAGAGACAGTCCCGGCGGGAGGAGGCGTAACCACCGTCGTCGGGGCAAGAGCCAGCGCGCCCCACGGACGAAGTTTTGAATCGCCCGTAATTTTCGACGAAGCCTCCATCACCGCCATATATTTCAATGCTTCGGCGTAGCCATTTTTCGTGGCGTCGTCCTTCAGGAACAGGGCGTCTTGATGGAAGGATTTTTCTTCGTCCTGAAGCGTTTTGAATTCTTTTTTATTCTCTTCGCTCCAGCCATGATTGTTGACGACAATCTGGTTCAGGTTGGCAAGCTTGTCGTGCCAGATGCGAACCCGCGTATCGACTTTCTCCAGCTTGGGTGTTTCCCAGTCCTCGATCCTGTCGTGTTTGTCGGTGGGCGGCAACGGCGTGGCGAGCATCGAGAGAATATCGCCCGTGTGCGTGTCTATCGCCTTGGCATATTCGCCGGATTCCGAAATTTGTTTGGCCAGACCCGTACGCAAGGCCACGAGTTCCTTCAGACGATCCTTTGCATCGACCGGGGGCTTTCCGGCCTCAACGGTGATTTTGGTGTTCTCCCATCCCTTGGCATCGACCACCGCATTGTGAAGATCGATCGTATCCTTGGCCAGTTTGCGAAGCTCGGCAGGAAGTTTGTCCACGGCCACAGTAACCTCCTCAGGTTTCACAGGTTGATCGGGGGAAGTGGGGGATGTGGCCGCGCCTTGAGTGCCGGACGATTTGTCCTCGCTAGGATCCAAGCTGCCAAAAGTGAGAAGATCTGGAGCGCCTGCATTAAGGCCGCCAAAGGAAACGACATCCGGAATGCCAAAGGCGGCATCTTTGTGGGTTTTATCATCAAGGTGATCTGAAAAAGGTGTAACGCCACCAATTTTTAAGCCCGTAACCGCATCGGTTGGGATATGCACCCATTTGTCGATAAAATCATCAACAGGTTTTGTTTTGATCTTGCTGCCGAATATTTCATTGGCAGTCCACGTGTAGGCGTGAATGGGGAATTTTATAGATTCTCTGGCAAGGCCACCGAGTAAGAAATCTCCAGCTTTCAGTGGGGCTGATAGAATACGGGAGCCAATATCCAGATCGCTTTCCTCGCCTGTGGCAGCTTCTATGCCTTCTTCACCGAGAATTAAGCCGCCGCCTATGATAGAGGTCGGGAAGACAACACCTCTCCATGTGTGGCTAAGAATGGGGGGGAGAATGTCTTTATAAAGGCTAAGATTTGTTTTCCAAGGCAAGGTAACAGGCATAAGGGGAATTCTTGACATTCCCTGTATGGGTGTCCAGTCTGTCAGATAATGCCAGACTTTTGCTGCTTTTTCTGCGCCTTCAGGTGGTTTTTTGAACCAATCCCACTCGATTTTCCACTGATCTTCTCCTTTTATCTGTTTTTGGTCTGCATCAAGATTTTTGACAACATTCCTATGAAAAATTTCTCCTAATATTTTTTTTACAGCGAATCCTTTGGGATACTGATACCAATCATTCCATCCAGGAGTTCCTAAGAGGCTGCCACCGGGAGAAAGTCTTGCATCGAATAACAGAGACGGAAGAAAGTTTCTGGTTCTCTGCGCCATGTCACGAATATCGTAAAGATTGGGACTATTTCCGGTTTCAAGGTATGGCTTATAGGCAGCCCTGAAATCCAGAAAATGTGGGTCGTTTCTCAGGTTTTCTTGTTTAACGCCCTCGTTTATTGCGGCCTCTAATTCAGCTTTGTTGACAGGAAAAGCGCCGGGACCGCCGCCTCTGCCTTGAGAATCTCTGAGGCGGCGTATGGCGATCATAGCTTCGCCTATCCCTCCGGCGCGGTAAGCGTTTATGATATGGCCTGCAATTTCTTTTGGATCTCCCCCCTTGCCACTCGCAATGTTTATGCCATAGTTTTCTAAGTTATTGTTTTCCCCCGCGATGTTATCGCTTACGGTTTCAGTGCGAATTTTATCGCTGAAAGCAGCTTCGTTTAGTTGCCATTTGAGCTCTTCGATATTTTCATATGCTGGTTTTGCAAATCGGTTGTTAGCGCCGCCAATTTGTGTTCCATCCAAGCCGTCACTAATCTTTCTGCTATAGCCTGTTGAGGGAGGTATATTTTTATCTATTGCGTCCTGAAATTCTTTAAGCGGCTGCTTTAAAGAAGTATCAAGGGGGTGCAGAGGTGAAGGATTCCATTTTATGTTGTCGCGATACCTAGTGCGAAGATCAGATCCTGCAGCAAGCTGAATATAGTGTTGGAATGCTCCTGTGATTGCTATGTCATCAGTTTTTCCTGCTGTTTTAAAAATAGTTCTATTTTCATCAAATATTTTGATGAGTGCTTCGGGTGATTGTGTGGCATTACAGAGTTTGGTTATATGGTTTATATATTTTCTTATATTTGTAATTTGTTCCTGATCTAATCCTGCTAATCCTTTACCTACTTTGATAGGATTGTATTTATCAAGCTCTTGGTTTAAGCGATCAAAAGAATTTTTTAAATTGGAAAAATCATACTTATGATTTTTTGAGAAATCATGAAGAAGCTTTTGTATTTCGTCGTTTATCTTCTTTTGTGCAGCATCGTCTGATCCTGACGATGCCATCCGCAGTCTCAGGTCAACGAGTTTCGTGTCGAGATCAAAAATAGGCTGTATGATTTTTGAACTCTTAATGTTGTCGTCAATATGGCGAATTATATTTTCTACAAAAGGCTGACTGACATAGCGCGGGGGTATTCTTAACCATGCGTTTTTGCTTACTTTGACTTCTGGACTCAATCTAAACCATTCATTGGCCCGCTGAAAAGGATCCCACTTCACAAGTTTATGCGCCCATGATTCTTGAGGTTTAGGGATGATAGATGGATTGCGTACATCATCAATCAATTCACGTGCTGCGCTTCGCAGGTTTTCTAGTTTATTTTGATTTCCTGTTTTTTGGGCAATTTCATCCGCTCTGTCTAGGATTTGTTTTTCTGTGATGCCAAAACGGTGTTCGGCTCTTGCAATGCGGATAGCTAAGCGCGTTTCTTCACTGGTGGCATTGATGCCGTTTGTGCCGATAGTGTTTTTAACAAAGGTCGTCGCATCCGTGATTTGTTGCGGTGAAAGGGGCGATGCCTTAATTGTTGGTGGGGTTATCGCTCCGCCAGCATTTGTTGTTGGTGGTGTTACAGTCGTGGATTTATTTGTATTTTTCCAATCAATAAATGCGTTTTTTCCGGTGCGGGCTAATTCTCCGCCCAAGCGGCCGGCGACGTTAAAGCCCACGGCCATGGTTGCGCCTGTGGCGGCGGAGAGGGCGGTTTCGCCGACATTCCATTCGTTCTGGACGCGCACGGTTTTGCCGTCGGCCTGAAGATCTGTGGTTTTAATGTTTTGTGTCAGGCCGTCTTGAATGACGTTTTCGATGGCTCCGGCTGTTGCGGCTTTTAAGCCCTGTTTCGTCAGGACATCCTTGGCGGCATCCATCAACAGGGTTTTGACGGCCAGTTTTGTTCCTTGTGCGGCGGCTTGCGCGGCGGCGGTTCCTGTTCCGGCACTGAATGCTCCGGCGACGATGCCGCCGAGGTTTATAACGTCAATTGCGCTCTCGCCCACGGCGGTGGCGAATCCTCCGGCTGTCCACTCGGCCTTTTCATAGGCCTGCATCAGATACAGCATGGCGACTTTTTGATCGTTCGTGGTGGTGGGTTGTTTGATCCACTCGCCCGCCGCCCATGTTTGCAGCGTGTTGTTTTGTATCCAGCGTGCTTCGCTCACGGCGTAATCGGCGAGGGCTTGTTTTCTGTCTTCGGGTTTGATGTTTTCTTTGTCGCAGTGCTGCTCCCACGTTTCGCCTTTGTGCTTCATCTCATAGACGAGTTTGGCGGCGTTCAGGAAGGACTCGTTCTTCTCTAGGTCGGCGAGTTCGAGTTTGTCCTTTTTGAAAATCTCAGCGTCATAGCCAAGCCCCGGTTGCGCCCAGAATTCGGCGGGAGACAAATCTTCCGTCTTTTTTCCTTCCGGGGGCTGGGTGACTGTATCGACCATCTATTTGTTACACTTTCCTCTATGAACGTTTTTTTTCTTCTTAGGTTTCTTTTAACGTTTATTTCTTAATTTTCAGTTAATTTCCCGGTTTTATGCTGGTTCCGGGGTGGCTTCCTCCATTGTTAGGTTGGCTTGCATTTCCGGGGTGGCTTCCGTTCCGTCGGTGGCGGCGTTGTTAAATTCCGTTTTGTGAAGGTATTTATAAGCAGCATATGCGGCTGTAGTGGCAAAGGCGGTAAGAGCCAGTGTCCGGAG
>JBASFN010000214.1:0-1763 GCA_049653045.1 Alphaproteobacteria bacterium | reverse complement strand
ATCCGGATATTTTCCTTTATCTTGCCCAAAAATCAAGGATAGAAATTACTCTCATGCCACTTCTTCATATTGCCATTCTTGCCCTGGTTCAGGGGATTACCGAATTTCTTCCCGTCAGCTCCAGCGGCCACTTGCTGCTGACCCATGCCCTGCTCGGACACGGGAACAGTGCCGATGCGTGGGGGGATGACCTGATCCTTGATCTTGCCGTGCATGTCGGCTCCCTGATGGCGGTTCTCCTTTATTTCCGGCGCGATGTTCTGAAAATGCTGGGCGGTTTTCCGTCCCTGCTTCGGGGAAATTTGAATAATCCCCATGCGCGGTTGTCGCTTTTTCTTGTCGTCGGCTCAATCCCTGCCCTTGCGCTCGGGTTTTTGTTGCACAAATTACAGCCCGGTTTTTTGCGCTCGGTCGAGGTTGTCGCGTGGTGCACCCTGATTTTCGGGGCGTTGCTGTGGATTGTCGATACGAAAATGCCCGTTAAACGCTCGACGTCCGAGATGACGCTCCGCGATGCGATCCTGATCGGGTTGGCGCAGGCGATGGCGCTTGTGCCCGGAACCAGTCGCTCGGGGATCACCATGACCGCGGCGCGGGGGCTTGGTTTCAGCCGGACAGAGGCCGCGCATTTTTCGTTCTTGCTGTCCATCATCGCCACGGCGGCGGCGGGCAGCATCGGCGCGCTGGATTTGCTCAAGGCCGACAGTGTGGAGATGAACTATAATGCGGCGGCGGCGGCGGCGTTTTCCTTCGTTGCCTCGTGGGTGACGATTGCGTTCCTGATGAAAATGCTGCGGACTTGGACGTTCAAGCCTTTTGCGATTTACAGGCTTGTCCTTGCCGCCGTCTTGCTCGGGCTGATTTATTCCGGGGCGATGGCCAATATCAGCGCGGTCTCGCCGTAAATTCTCCGGTCTTTTATTTCAAAGCTCGGTGGCAAGTTTGCCGCGAATTCCTTTTCCACCTCGATCACGCACAAGGCGGCGGGAGCCAGCCAACCGCCCTTATGCAGGGATTCCAGCGCGAGGGGCACAAGGTTTTTTCGATAAGGGGGGTCGAGAAAAACAAGGGTGCGCGGGGGGATTTTTTCCGGCCTTGCGCCCGGATTGCCTGCGTCTTTCAGGATAAAAATTGCTTCCTCCCCGATCTTCAACGCCGCCGCATTGTCTTTTGCCAGATTGAGAGAGTCCCGCGCATTGTCAATGAAGACACAGCTTTCCACGCCTTGCGAGAGCGCCTCCAGCCCCAGTGCGCCTGTGCCGCAAAAGCAATCCATCACCGTAGCCCCCTCCAAAACCTCCCGGCTGCGGAGGATATTGAATATCGCGCCGCGCAGTTTATCGCTGGTGGGGCGGATGTCATTGCCCTTTGGCGTCAGCAATCGCCGTCCGCCGTATTTTCCTGAAACGATTCTCATACGATAGCAATAGAACCACAAAAATTATGATTCAAGAACCGGGGCGGCTACATTTTGAGAAAAATTTTCTCCTGATTTATTCACCACATGTTTTTCTGGCAGAAATGAACTATTCGGGCGACCCACTCCATAATATCTTGTCTGGCCGGTCAGCTCTTCCTGAGCCTCCAGATAGGCATCTCCGGACTGCGCTTTCTCCAGCCAAGCCTCGAAATTATTCTTAGATACAACAAAGATTGATGGATAATGGTATTTTTCAAAAACAATTGGATTGGCAGGATCATATATAAAAACTTGGTCTTGATTCTTATCTGTGCACGCAAGAAATATGTGCGGCTCATTACAT
>JBASFN010000213.1:0-4664 GCA_049653045.1 Alphaproteobacteria bacterium | reverse complement strand
CGACGGGAACGCGCATGGATCGTGAAGCCTATAAGGGCAGGCAGTCGGGTCGGACTCAGGAAATCCAGCGTTTGATCGGGCGGGCTTTGCGCGCTGTTGTTGATGTTGTTGCGATGGGTGAGCGTCAGATTAAGGTCGATTGCGATGTTATTCAGGCCGATGGCGGAACACGCACAGCCTCGATCACGGGTGGGTATGTGGCGATGGTTCTGGCGTTCCAGCATTTGGTTAAAATCGGTGCGATGAAGGATGTTCCGGTGACCGATACTGTTTCTGCGATTTCCTGCGGCATATATGAGGGTGATAATGTTCTCGATCTTGATTACGACGAGGATTCCTCAGCGGATACGGACGCCAATTTTGTTATCACGGGCAAGGGCGGCATCGTTGAAATACAAGGGACGGCGGAGAAAGAACCGTTTTCTGAGGCGCAGTTTATCGCACTGTTGAATATGGCGAAAAAGGGTTGCGGGGAATTGAGTGACCTTCAGAGGAAAGTTTTGGGAAACTAGTTTTTCCTGTCATCCTGAGCGATAGCGAAGGATCTCGTCGGGATGTTTCGCTGCGCTCAACATGACAATAAATGTTTTAAAATGAGAAAATTTACGGAGTCTGAACTCGTTATCGCCACCCACAATCCCGGCAAGGCGCGGGAGATCACCGATTTATTGCGCCCCTTTGTTCCTAAATTTTATACTGCTGCAGAATTGAATTTGCCCGAGCCGGAGGAAACCGGTGTGACGTTCGAGGCAAATGCTTTGTTAAAAGCGCGAGCGGCGGCCATAAAAAGTGGTAAGCCCGCGTTGGCCGATGATAGCGGTGTGGCGGTTGCCGCTCTTAACGGTGCGCCTGGGATTTATTCGGCGCGCTGGGCGGGGTCGGAGAAGGACTTCACCAAGGCCATGACAAAGATCAACGATTTGCTGGAGGACAAGCCGGATCGTTCGGCGGCATTCATTTGTGTTCTCGCGCTGGGCTGGCCGGATGGTCATGTTGAAACATTCGATGGGCGCATTGAGGGTGACATTGTCTGGCCGCCGCGTGGGGATAAAGGTTTTGGTTATGATCCTATATTTGTGCCGCACGGGGATTCGCGCAGCTATGGCGAGATCGAGCCGCATGAAAAACATGCCACATCGCACCGGGCGCGGGCATTTGCAAAGCTGGTCGCGGAATGTCTCAGAACACCATAGATACGGCCATTTATATCCACTGGCCGTTTTGCAAGTCGAAATGCCCGTATTGCGATTTCAATGTGCGCGTCCATGATACCATCGATCAGAAAGCGTGGAAGGATAGCTATATCAAATCCATAAAATATTATGCTGAAGAATTGCTCGAGCGCCGGATTGTATCTGTGTTTTTCGGCGGTGGTACGCCCTCGTTGATGCCGGCGGATACGGTTGAGGGAATTATACAAACGATTAAGGATTCATGGCCTGTTGCCGATGATATTGAGATTACGCTTGAGGCGAATCCGACATCCGTTGAGGCTGGGAAATTTAAGGCCTTTCGTGAGGCGGGTATTAACCGCGTGTCGCTCGGGGTGCAATCGCTTCGTGATGAACAGCTCAAATTTCTGGGGCGCACGCATGATGCGGACGAAGCCATTCGTGCTATTCACATTGCTCAAAATATTTTCGACCGGATGAGTTTTGATCTGATTTACGCCCGTCCCGGCCAGACATTGCCGGATTGGGAAACGGAATTGCGGGAGGCCGTTGAGCTGGCTAAGGGGCATTTGTCGCTCTATCAGTTGACCATCGAGCGATCGACGCCGTTTTATATGGATCATGCGCGGGGGAAATTTACTCTGCCGGGTCAGGAATTGGCCGCCGATTTTTATGCCCTAACGCAGGACATCATGGAGGGGGCAGGGCTTCCCGCTTATGAAGTATCCAATCACGCAGCAAGCGGGCATCAAAGCCGCCATAACCGGGTTTACTGGGAGTATGGTGATTATATCGGTATTGGGCCTGGGGCGCACGGCAGGCTGTCGATGAATGTTGGTAAGGTTGCCATCCGCGATCATTCGGCTCCGGAAGTCTGGATTGAGCGCGTGGAGAAATCCGGTCATGGCGCGCACCCCCCTGAAATATTGCCTCCACGCGATAGGTTTATCGAAGCCCTGATGATGGGGCTGCGTCTGCGCGAGGGGGTGTCGCGGGATCATCTTCGGGAAAAATCCGGAGCCGATTTGCATGAAGTGCTCAATGAAGAAAAGATTCGAAGCGTTATCCGTGAGGGATGGATGGCGGATGATCTTAATCATCTGCGCCTGACCCGCGAGGGCTGGCTTCGCTTGAACGCGATTGTTCCTTTTATTTTAAAAGGCGAAACTTAAGTTAGGGAGCCGGGGCAGGAGCGGACTGTCCTTTCATCGCCATCATATCCTGACCGTTCAGGAGCATTTGTCCTTGCGGGTTCATGGTGAAGTCGATGATATGCAGCGTCTGTCCGTTTGCCGATTTCTCGGTTTTCGCAACTTGTTTTATCCATTCAAGCTGTGCGATGACATTTTGGATGCCTTTTGGGTCTTTGGTTTGCGGATTTTTTTCCTGCGCCTTTAGTTTTGTCAGAAGCGAGTCAAGATTGCGGAAGGTCGCGGTCGCATCGGCGGTTGCGCTGTTGACCGCGTTAAAGTCGGCCTTGGCCTTTCCTTCTATTTTGACATCGTACTCGGCGTTGCCCGTATGGGTTTCGGTTATACTCAAGGTCGTTCCGGCCTGTGATAACAGGGCGGGTAGTTTGACCATCAGGGAAACCCCTGCGAGTTGCTGCATCTCCGGTTGTTTGATCGCCGATTCCATTGTGTTTCGGAGCAATGTCGTAATGTCGCGTAAGGGTACGTTGTCGAGGGCGATATTGACGCTGGAGGATGTGGGGATTAAGCCCTCGCTGCCTGGCGGCTCCGGCGAAATTTTGAGGTCGTTAAATCCGCCTTGCATGGTAAATCGCGCCTTGCCTGCAAGAAGATTACCCAGTTCAGCCGCAAAAAATCCTTTCGGAATATCGACATTGATGGCGGGGTCGTTTCCGGAGGCTGGCTTTGCAAGATGAAAGCCCAAAATTTCATAACGAGCCATCATGCCGTTTCCTGCGGTTGTTAGGAAATCAAGCATCGTATTGCCAAAAGCGGTTGAGATTTCTGCGCTGGGTTTTGTGACCATGCTTTTTGACAGATCCGCAATTTTTTGCCTGTAATCTTTGAGGGCAACCGCGCTGTATTGATCGATGGAGAAATCAGCTTTGACCTTTTCAATGCGTAAAGTCCCGTCGGTGGTTTGGATGTTGGAGGCTTCTATTGTGCCGGGGCCGGACCATTTTCCGGAGGCATCCGGTTTGAAATCATAGAGGATTTTCGTTTCCGGGATTTTAAAGCTGCCTTCCGAGCCAGCAAAGGCAATGTCCTTATAAAGGGCGTCCAGCTTCACAAAATTCTGCATGGTTTCGTCCCATATCCCGGCTGCGCGTTGTCCGCCGATGGTCACGCGCCCCAATTCCGTGCCGCCTTTGTCCGTTACGACAATCGGGCTTGGTATGGCCACTCTCATCTTCCATTGCCCCGGAGAATCGCCGGGTAGGGCGTTGATCGAGATCATGCCGATGTCGGTATGTGATCCATCGGGATAGGCCACTTTTAGGTAGGGCAGGGTTGCGGCATAATAAGTATCGGCCATTTCCACGGTGGTTTCCCCTTGGGTTTCCAGCTTCGTGACGCCATCTATCCCCATAATGGCGATTTGTTCCCGAAGGTAGGTATCAAGGACGGTTTTCAGTTTGTTCGCATCGTCCTTGTTTAAGGAGGCTGCCTGGACGGGCAGGGCTATTAAGGCGAGGGAAAGTGTTATTAGGGCGGCGCGCAGGATTTTCATGCTTTTAAACTCCTTGGAGTGAATACGGACAAGGGGAGTAAAACATACGGCGGGTATATCATTCAATGGACAGAAGGATGTTTTTCGGTCTATACCGTAAATCATAGCGTGTAACACTGGGAAATGCTTTTTAAAACAATGCTGAAAGCTGCTGTAAAACAATTCAGGCTTGGGGATGACGGAATAATCCGGTATCAGCCCGATGCCAGTAATCCCCTGCCGGGGGAGCCTGCCGCCCGTCTGCTGAAGGGGGATAAAATCCTTGAGCCGCGTGCGGCTCTTTTGGAGGGGGTTGCCCCCGAAGGCGAAGATGGTGAACAGGTCAGGGGGTTTATCGAGGAATGGGCGAAGGTTCATATTCGTTCCGTGCTCGAGCCTCTTGCCGCTTTGGAACAGGTCGAGGGCATGGCCGATCCTGTGCGCGGGATTTGTGAAAAGCTGCATGCCGCGCTCGGTATTGTCCCGCGTGAGGATGTTGAAAGTTTGATCGCTGTGCTTGATCCGGCCATGCGTCAGGTTCTTAGGGCAAAACAGGTGCGGCTTGGTCCGGTTCTTGTTTTTATTCCGGCTTTGAATAAACCGGCCGGTGTGCGCCTGCGCGGATTGCTCTGGTCTCTCTGGAATGAAAAATCCTTGCCGCCATTATTACCGCATGACGGAATTGTCTCGTTCAAGGTCGAGGCGGAGCAAGTTGACCGCGATTATCACCGTGCTATTGGTTATCCGGTTTATGGTCCCCGCGCTATTCGTATTGATATGTTAGATCGGGTTATCAGCGCGGTCTATGAC
>JBASFN010000212.1:0-22362 GCA_049653045.1 Alphaproteobacteria bacterium | reverse complement strand
TCCCAATTCATCCATTTGTTTTTCTCTTTAAACGCCGTATCCAGCCATTCAGGTAAAGCTGGAACAGCGTCCAGTACGCCGTGAATGGCCTTTCTAACCAGCCTGTTTGTAATGCCGGCGGTCAAGGGATAGATCGGCTCGATGATTTCAACCGAGGAGCGATCTTCTGGCGCGGCGATGGCGTCGGGATGAACGATTTGCGGGTTGCCTTGAAAATATTCCACACGGCCACTGACAATCACATCTTTATCAGTCGGAAGCTGTTTCTCCAGCCAGTCTTTGCGAGCGTGAAAAAAGACAAGATTGATCGTTCCCGTCTCGTCGCTGCACCAGACGCGGTAAGGCTGGCTTTTTCGTGCGTTGGGAAAATGTTTGCCCACGCGCAAGGCCAGAGTGACGATTTTACCATCAGGCGCGTCTTTGATTTTTGGCGAAAATCGGCGATCGACGAAATCAATCGGTTTGTGCCAGAGCACATCAAGCATCTTTGGTCCGCCGACGAGCTTTTCCAGCAGCTTTCCGTTTTTGGGGCCAATGCCGGGCAAGACCGTGATCGGGCGGAACAGGGCGTCAAGGGCGAAAGGGCGGCTCATGGCAGCCTCTCCTTAAGGCGCGGCGTTTTTGATGCGCCCTGCCAGCCTGGAAAACAGGAGGCCGGAGGCAAGAACTGCAAAGCCGATAAAAATAAGCAGCAGAGGCCAGCCGACCGTGTTGGCAAAATACCGCGCACTGAAGTCAATGATAAAGCCAATCAAGCAGAGTATGGAGGCGGCAAGGACGGCGCGGGAGCGGATCAAGAGCGAAGCATAAGCACAGGCAACCGCCGGAATGATATAGAGCGGCTCGATCGGTGTTTCGCGCAGCATGGAATAGGCGCCGCCCAAGGCATAGGCCGTGCCGACGAACATCCAGACGGGATAGAGCGATATATAGGCCGATTTTTTCAACCACTGCCCGGCGAGAACAAGGCTCGATCCGGTGAAGAGAGCCGCAAGTTCGTTGTAATGTGTCCAGCCTGCGCGCCATCCGCCGCCGGGGCCGCCGCAGAAATACGCGGTCATATAAAGGAGAGAGAGGACATACAGCGTTTTATTGTCTTTGATAACCGCAAACCCCAGCAAGGCAAGGATAAAGGAAAGGGCAATCGGGTCGAACGGCGTGCGCCCGATATAATAGTAAAGGCCGGAGAAAAACAACGCCATGCCGATGAAAAAGAAAATCGGCGTCAAGTCTTTGAAGTTATTTCGCCTCTGCATATCAATAGTAACGCCAAGCAAAAAAATTCCAAACAGGAGGGAGGCAAATCCCCGGTCGAAATCGAAATATTCAACAAAGCCGCCGATAAACCCGATGAAATAAAGAAGGCTATAGAGCAGCAAGGACGGAAGCCGGAATTTCGAGAATGTTAAAGCCTGTTGGATGGCCAGAAGCCCAAAGACAATCATAGAGCCGAGCGCGGCGTTGTCGCCGGGGAAATATTCCTTCAGCAAGACAAACAGTCCAACGGGCTGGAGCAGGAAAGCAACGAGAAAGGCAGGCGTGGCCACTTTGCTCAGCCGCGCATCAAAGGAAAAAAACAGGGCGCATAGATAGGCGGTGAAGCCCGAGCCAAACGTGATAATCACGCGGGGGAGGCTGCCGATGTCGTTCCAGATCGTCTGGGTAAAAATACCAAGGCCGACAAAAATCAACGTGCCGCCGAGATAGGCAAACAGGCGTAGGATCAATTCACCCTTGGAATAACCTTTGCCGGTTTCCTTTTTCCGGATTTTTTTAATGTCCGAGGGCGAAAGATTATGCGCCTCCATCAGGCGGGCGATTTCCTGCAATCCTTCCTGTTGTGCGGGGGAAAGCGCGGCGGTCATTCGGTGATCCATCCGATAAAGCGCGTGTTGTATGAATAATAACCGTTGCCGTCCGGGATTTTAACGCGGACGAGTCGCCCGTTTTTCGTGACGCCGACGGCACTGTCCCGCCGCCCGCCGGAGAAAATTTCGGTCATCAGGTTGCCGTCATACCCATAGGAATTGGTGAATTCATATCCGTCCGGGCCGGGCGAGATATTCTGTACCTTAATATCGGTGATGCCGGCGATGGCGATGCTGGCGGATTTTTTATCTCCGGGTTCCTTCAGCGATATTTCCTCGACCGACATATCCGGGGCATGGACGCGCCAGAGACGGGGGGCGGCATTCCTGTAGACGGGGTTTCCTTGCGCGTCCTTTTCCGGGGCGAGGTAAGAAATGGTCAACCGATCGCCCGCAACGTCCAACTGAAACGGCGAATTTTGTTCATAATAATCGGTGGCGATCAGGAAATCATGCTTCGGACTTTCCACCGCGACACTGACCAAGGCGGTCGAGAGCGCAAAAACAACGGCCAGCAGCGCGGGCAGGGCAATCGCCGCCACCAGTGCAATGTTGTCTTTCAAAAAATCCTTCATGTCGCTATTCTCCCCTGATGACATCGCAAGTGTACAGTATAGAGGAGTTGGAAACCCGCCGCAAACGGCTGATTTATCGGTCATGGCACAGGGGAACGCGGGAAATGGACTTGATTCTGGGGGCGTTTGCCGATTCCCATGTTTCGGGGTTTTCAGAACAAGATTTGACGGCCTATGAAGCCCTCCTGGAGCAAAACGACCCCGATCTATACGACTGGATCACGGGCAAGGAACCCCCGCCGGCAGAGGTGAGAAGCAGCGTTTTCGAGAGGTTGAAAGAATTGATAGTGACCCAAAACAAAACCCCAACGTCATCCTGAGTTGAGTTGATCGTCATTGCGAGGAGCGCAGCGACGAAGCAATCCAGCCTGCGACCCTCTGGATTGCCACGTCGGCCTTTGGTCTCCTCGCAATGACGGTTTTGGGATTAAAGGACAAAATTTTTTTTACAACAATGACAACACAGGATTAAACAATGGACGAAACAAAAATAGACCGCGAAACGATGGGAAAACTGGCCAGTGCGCTGTCGTTCATTCGCTCGCCCACCGACCCGGCGGTGATCGCCCTCAAAGCCGCCGCCGAGACAGGCACAGAGCGCGACATCAAACAAGCCCGCACACTTTTCCTGCGACTAAAACCCGGCGACCGCATGGCCGCATTGGGGATGTTAGGGGAGTGAGGGGTGGAGAAGGTGGATAGTTAGTTAGTGTCAATAATTTTATAAATATTTCATTTGACATCTTCGATAAAAATGTAGGAATATATTCAATGTCAACGCCACAGCTTCGCCTGTGGCGTTTTTTTATGCTCACAATAAAGGAGGAGACGTATGCTTAATGTAATCCGAAACACCGTGGATGCTTTTTTATTATTACGGCTCAAGCCATGGCAAGATTTGGGAGATACCCTATTGATTGGAGAAGGTAATCTGAGTTTTGCTAAAAGCCTTATTTTCTTGCCTTGTGGTATCACGCTTATGACAGCGACAACTTTTGAGGAAAGGAAGGATTTGTCACAGGATGCCAAAGAGAATGCTGCCATTTTAATGTGCCATAGCGTTTCCGTTTCACATGGGGTTAACGCAACGCATTTAGAAAAAAGCCCACTCAACAGTCAATACGGTACTATCATATTCCAGTTTCCGAATGTTGGAAGTCGGACTCCTAAATATGGGCAAAACCCAAATCACGTCATGATTCGAAAGTTTTTAGACAGTGCCGGGAACTATTTGTCATCTACTGGACGGATATTGATTACGACCGTTGATAGCCCACATTACGAGGGTGTTTTTCGTTTAAAGGATGCTTCGCAGTTTGCGGGATACAAAGTTTCAGGTTTCTATCCTTTTGACCCAAAGATGTTTCGAGGATATTCTCATGCCAATACATTGGATAGTGATAGTGCAATTAAAAATCATGCGCGTTTTATCACATGGGTTTTTGAGAAAGATGAATAACGAATATGCTTTTTGATCTTCAAAAACCGGAAATACCAAAAATTGAGGGTCTGCGATACTGTTCAAATTTTATTTCTGGCAAGGAGCAAGATGTATTGCTCGCGCAGATTGACAGCCAGCCTTGGTTGAATGATCTAAAGCGCCGTGTTCAGCATTACGGATATAAATATGATTATAAAGCCCGAAATGTCGTGGCGAGCAGTTATCTGGGCGAACTTCCGATTTGGCTTGCGCCCCTTCAAAATGGGCTCCTTTCCCAAGGGATTTTTAAGGACTATCCCAATCAAGCCATCGTCAACGAATATTTGCCCGGTCAGGGTATATCGGCTCACATTGATTGCGTGCCGTGTTTTGGTGATGTGATTGCCTCTTTGAGTCTTGGTTCTGATTGCATGATGCAATTGTCGAGAGGGGATGTCAGGCGTGATGTTTTTTTAGAAAAATGCAGTTTGATCATTTTGTCTGGTGATGCACGGTATGTTTGGCAACACGGCATTCCAGCGAGAAAGTCGGATGTTGTTGGTGGTTTGAAGTTGGAGCGGCAAAGACGTGTTTCTGTGACTTTCCGTACAGTTACTGTGCCTTAAATATCTAAAGGTATATATCTTATGTTATATACTTTAGTGATGGCACGAGTTTAATGCATGGTGGCAGGAAAAAATGGCGGACAGGGAGGGATTCGAACCCTCGATAGGCTTACGCCTATGCCAGTTTTCGAGACTGGTACCTTCAACCACTCGGTCACCTGTCCTTCTCGATGGGCGGAATATAGCGATTTCACGCGGAAAATCAAAACCATAAATTTCCCCAGAATATTGAACGCAGGTCAAAATGATGCTATTCTTGGGGGAACAAGGGGGCAGGCATGGCACGGCGCAGCGATCACACACGCGAAGAACTAAAAACCATGATCCTTGATGCCGCGTGGGGCATCGTGGGCAAGGACGGCGCGGCGGGCTTGACGGCGCGGCGGGTGGCGGCGGAGATTGGCTATGTTCCCGGCACGATTTACAACATTTTCGAGTCGATGGACGCGCTCGTGGTGCAGGTCAATGGCCGCACGCTGGATTTAATGTATGCGGCCTTGAGCGAAGGGCACGGAAAAAAATCCGCTCACAATCCTGTCGCCGAGATTAAAAATCTAGCGAACGGGTATATGAAATTTTCCCGCGATCACCATCCTTACTGGATGATGCTGTTTACGACCCGTGCGGAGGAGGGCGGTGTCTCCGGCTGGTATCAGGACAAAGTTGATCGGGTATTTGACCCGCTGGAGGATATTCTGCGGCCTTTATTCCCGGCGGGGAAGGACGATAACAGGAAAATGGCGGCGCGGGTGTTGTGGTCGTCGGTGCATGGATTGTTTTTCCTGCAACAGACGGGAAAAATCCATGTCGTGAGCGAGCGTGCCGCATCGGACATGATGTCGTACCTGATTGAAACTTTTGTGGCGGGGATTGGGAAGAATTATAGTCATTCAAATTAAAAATTTCCTATTGTGTCATGTTGAGCGCAGCGAAACATCCCGTCGGGATCCTTCGCTGGTGCTCAGGATGACAGGAGTTTTTTAACGGAAAAAATTAAATTTCCATCAAATCTTCGAGCGCGTGACGCGAGAGTCCAAATGTCTGTTTTGTTTCCGCGATGGTTTTTAAAATCTCTGTCTTTTTCCCCTTGGCCGTTTTTGTGGCCGTCAGCATAACGTTTTTGGCCGTGTGCTCGCCGCCGATAAATTCAAAGACTTTTACCTGATAGCCAAAATATTCGAGGATGAGGGCGCGGAGGGTGTCCGTTACCATTTCCGCTTGCCGCTCCATAAAAATCCCGTGCCGGAGCAGGGGGGCGAGAACCGGGGCGGCCCCTCCTTTTTCCATCTCGCGCCGGATTTGCTTATGGCAGCAGGGCGCGACGACGATAATCTCCGCCCCGGCCTTGATCCCCTTGAATAGCGCATCGTCTGTCGCGGTGTCGCAGGCGTGGAGGGCGATCAGGATATTGGTGCCGGATGCATCAAACTTTTCAATCGTCCCTTGCGAGAAGGTCAGCCGATCATAGTTTGAATCCGCCGCGATTCTATTGCACAGCGTGACCATATCGGGGCGCGCCTCGACACCGATAACGTCGATGGGCATTTTGAGGGCGTCGGTCAGGTAATCATACAGCGCAAAGGTAAGGTATCCCTTGCCCGATCCCATATCCGCGATTTTGCGGATTTTTCCCGGCGGGATGTCCTTGATAAGCCCGGCGACGATTTCAACGAATTTGTCGATCTGGCGGTATTTATCTTGCGCGGTTTTGGTAACAGTGCCTTTGTCGTCGGTGATGCCAAGGGCATGCAGATATGGTTTGCCGCTTGTCGTGACGAGGCGATTTTTGGCGCGGTCGTGATCGGTTGAAGGAATGTCCGTCTGGCTGGGCGGCGATTTCTTGATCTTCCCGTTCTCCAGTTTCAGATCGTATTGCGTCGTGAATAGTGCCGCGCTTTGAAAATCCCGGCCTAGATAGTTTCCGATCAACCCAAGTGCCGCATCTATATCGAAATTTTTGACGATGTCGCGGGTTTTATAGCGGTAGGTAAAACTCAATTTCTCCTGCCGCTTCACGGTGATCCGCCGGATATGGATGGTTTTCAAATCCTTTTCCCGCCCCGTATAGTGGCCGAGCGAAAGCTTCACAAAAATATTCGTGTCTAAGCTGGATTGAATATCGGCTAATAATGAGTGCGGCATCCTGTTAGGGGTTTTAAAGGGGAAAGCCGGATTTTACCAGTTGTTTCAATCCGGCTTTCCTTCCGCCGCTTTATAAACGCCGTTTATCCGTTGGCCGTATCCTGCGCGTCGCAACTTAAGTACATTTCCGTAAAGACGTGCAGGGAGGTGATCTCCTCATAGACCTCGTGAAAGGACATGCTGGAGGCTTCAAAGCATTCCAGCGATTTTTTCATATCCTTTTTGATCTTTTTCAGAATCCCTGCAAGACAGGTTTTGCCCTCTTGCATGGCTTTGCTGATTTTACTTTCAGTGACATGAATAAAGTCCGCGAGTTCCCTGGTCAGGTCGTCGCGGGAGGGTTCTTTTCCGGTATCCGCATTGTTTTTCTGGTTCATGTTTTTTTTCCTCTATTGATGAAGTGCCGTATGAGGTTTATTTCATCAGAGGCAGGGCAGACGCGGGAGTTTTATACCGTTTGTAACGGTCAAAATCACCTGTAAAATTGTTTGATTACAATGGGTTGGCGCGAAGGGTAATTGGGGCGTTGTTTTTGCGGTCAGTTTGCCGTGGCGGGCGAAGCAGGCGGGATGTGAATGCCCGATTCTCTCGCGCCCTCCAACATTTTTTCAGCAAAACCTTCTGGGAAAGACCAGACATCAAGCCTTTTGCGGGGGGCTTGTATAAAGTCGGGGAATTGCTTTTCTATGTAGCGGGCGACTTCCAACGCTTTTTCATTTTGCTTCAACTTGGCGTAGGAAACGGCGAGGCTGAGCTTGGCCAGCAGATCGTCCGGCTGGTCATATTCCAGCGCGTAGAACAAGGCATCGTCATATTTTCCATGCTGATAGCTATAGGCAAACAGCATGGCATAATACCAGCGCGGATGGCCGGGATTGATCTCGATAGCTTTCAAGGCCAGCGCCCGGCTGGTTTCCCAGTCGCCGATCTGGAAATAGTTCCATGCGGCATCGGCCAGAATTTCCGAGTCGAACGGGTTGAGTTCGACCGCCAGTTTGTGGTGAAGACGGGCACTGACGGCGTCCTTGTTCAATGTGGCGGCAATTCCCATATACTGGTGGGCGCGGGCACTATTTAAATCGGCCTCTAGGGCTTTGGCGGCGGCGTCGCGGGCGCGGATTTGCGGCGGCGTTCCCGCAATAGCGTTATAGCCGCTCCGGTATTCATCACCATAGATCCACGATAGATAAGACCAAGACTCACTGTCTTTCGGGTTGTTTTTGACATTGTCTTCTAGGCAGGTGCGGACAGCCTTGTGCTTGTCTGCTGTCTTATCGTTGCAGTAGGCATAGTAATCCAGAATGCACTTATAAGGCTTTGCGACCTCCGCGCTGATATCGTCAATGCGCTCCTGTTCCAGATTATGGATGACGCCGTAGGGAGAGGCGAGTTGCGAGGCGACGGGGCCAAGAATTTCATCCTGTTGTTCCTTGTTGCCAATAAGGCTTGATTCATATTCCTTATCAAAGCCCCAAACATGGGTTGTCTTTCGCAGGTCGAGCATACGCAGGGAAATTCTGACTTTGCCGTCCTGTTTTTTGACCGTGCCCTCCAGCAGGTAATTGACGTGCAGCGTCTTGCCGATATTCGTACTCTGGCCCTCCCAGTTTTTATAGGCCTGAACATCCCTAAAGCTGAGAGGTTTGATGAATGTAAAGCGCGAGAGATTGCGGATGAGCCTTTGCGTCAAATCTTCGCCAAGTTTTGCGGTTTCTTCATCGCCGATCATGCGGAAAGGCAGCACGGCAACAACGGGGGCTTTTAATGTTTCGCTTTCTTTTGTAACGGTAACGGCGGTGTTTCGGACGATCTTTATATAGGTCGTCAAGCCAAGTCCCAAAAGGAAAAAAACCGCATAGGCCATAATCATATAGAGTTTCCGGCTGTGTGCTACGACGGGGTATAGCTCCTCCGCTGCGTCTTCGGCTTCGGGTGTTTCGGAAGCGGGCAGTTGATCTCGGTAATAATAAGTGGGCTTGTAAGCTCCCTTTGGGATTTTAATAACGATGGGGTCATCTTGTCCCGTACCGTGATAATAAAGCGCGAGGGTTTTGCGAAGGCGTGTGGCCTCAACGCGGACAGAGGCATCGGTATCCGGATTGAAATCTTGCGGCTTGTTAAAAACCTCAACGCCGATTGTATAGCCTTTCAGCTTTTCGACTTCCCCGTCGAGGGTTTTACGCACGACATAGTCAAGGAACGACGCGCTGCGTCCTGATGTTACAAAATCGTCGCTGCCCAGAATCTTTTCAAGCTGGGCGAGGATCTCTTGTCTTTCCGGTATTGGGTTTTCAGCCATGGAGTATCTTCATAGCCTAAATGAACACGCCTGTCATCGTGAATGCTTTACATCAGCATTTACGCATACATCATTGATAGATATTTCTCTCCTGTATCACACAGAAGCGTCAGAATATTTTTGATTTCCGGGTGGTTTTTCTTGATTTCACGCGCCGCCCAATAATTACCGCCGGAACTGGGTCCGACGAATAATCCCTTTGTCCGGGACAAAATTTTGGCTTCTTCGATGGCGACATTGCTGTCTACCGAGATGATGCCCGTAACTTCGGCGCGGTGGCGTTGATAGATTGTGGGGATAAAGCCGTCGGAGATCCCCTCGATTTTATGGTCACAGACAACGCAGCATTGCAGCGTTTCAGATTCCGATGGCTCCATGGCAAAGGCCTTGAGGTCGGGATTGTGTTTTTGGCGAAGCCCTTGCGCCACGCCGATCAAGGTTCCGGCTGTGCCGACACCCTGAACAACGGCATCGAGTTTTAATCCTTCAGGGAGTTGCCGGATAATTTCCGGAGCCAGCCATTCGCGGTTTTCCTCGACATTCCATTCATTGTCGAATTGCTGGGGACACCACCAGCCATCTTGTTTACCGAGGCGGATGGCTTCGGCTCTGGCTTCATTCACCTGAAAATTTCCAACAAAACGCACTTCTGCGCCAAAGCCCCGTGAGATGCGCGTGCGCTCAGAACTGTAACCGTTCGGGATGACGACAACCATCTTGTACCCCTTAACGGCGGCGATCATCGACAGGGCATTGCCCGTATTACCGCTTGTGGATTCGACAATCGTGTGGCCGGGCTTCAGCAGGCCTTCTTCTTCGGCGCGCTCCACCATATAAAGAGCCATGCGCGCCTTGATGGAGCCGGACGGATTTAAATATTCGCACTTGGCGTAAATGCCCGGCTCCAGTTCGATCAACGGCGTATTGCCGATGCGGTCGAGGATCGTGGTAATCAGGGAAGACGTGCGGTCGGACATCATGGACTCCTCTCATGCAGCGATTTTAATTCATAAAGTATATCCAGTGCTTCTTTGGGTGACAATGTGTCAGGGACGATGGAGGTCAGCCTTTCGAGGGCGGGGGACAATTTTTCCTTTTCTTTCGGGGCGGCTGAAAAAAGTGGTAGGTCATCCGCCAGCTTTGCCAGATTGCCGGACTGCTCACCGGATTGAAGTATGTCCAAAACGTCTTGCGCTCTGGCGATAACGGCGGGCGGTAATCCGGCCAGTTTCCCGACATGAATTCCGTATGACCTGTCTGCGCTGCCTTTGGCGACACTGTGGAGGAAGATAATGTCGCCCTTCCATTCCCTGACCTGCATGGAGTGGGGGGAGAGCGAAGACAGCCGCGCCGAAAGGGCGGTCAGTTCGTGGTAATGGGTGGCGAATAATCCCCGGCATTTGTTGATGTCATGCAGGTGTTCGACACAAGCCCATGCTATGGAAAGACCGTCAAAGGTCGCCGTTCCGCGTCCGATTTCATCGAGGATCACCAGTGAGCGTTCTGTGGCGCGGTTGAGGATGGCGGCGGTTTCAACCATTTCAACCATGAATGTTGATCGTCCGCGTGCGAGATCGTCCGATGCGCCCACGCGGGAGAACAGGCGATCAACGATCCCGATATGGGCATTTTCCGCCGGGACGTAAGACCCGGCCTGCGCCAGAATTGTTACAAGAGCGTTCTGGCGTAAATATGTTGATTTACCAGCCATATTCGGCCCAGTCAGCAACCAGAGCCTTTGATCCGCCCCAAGGTCACAATCATTGGGTATGAACGTATCGTTATTTTGAATAAGTGATTTTTCAACAACGGGATGCCGCCCATTTTTAATAGTAAAGTTTAAAGAATTATCCAGTCGGGGACGGGTATAGTTTTTATCAGCCGCGAGTTCCGCCAGTGCCGATGCCATATCCAGCGTTGCGAGGGCGGTTGCCCTGTTCAGGATGTCCTCCGAGTAGGATTTACATTCATCTATAAGTTGTAAAAATATGTCTTGTTCAAGGGCAAGTGCCCGGTCGGCGGCGGATGTGATGTCGCGTTCCAGTTCGGCCAGTTCCGGGGTGGTGAACCGGACGGCTCCGGCCATGGTCTGTCGATGGATAAAGGGGTTTTTATCCTGCGCTGGGTCTCTAACCATCAGGCTGTCGGCTTTTTTGGCCGGGACTTCGATGAAATAGCCGAGCACGTTGTTGAATTTTATTTTTAAGACATCAAGGCCGGTGTCGGCCTGGTATTTCCCCTGGAGCGTAGCGATCAATTGTCGGCTTTCGTCGCGCATGGTTTTCAATTCGTCGAGGCGCGCATGATACCCGCTTGCGACGAACCCGCCATCGCGGGCGAGCGCAGGCGGCTCCGGGATAAGAGCCTGCCTTAACAAATCGTGTAAGTGAGATATTTCAGACGTTTGATGGAGTATTTGAATTATTTTGTTGAGCGCATCTTTCGGGTGTGCGTGGAGGAGGGTGCGGATAGCATCCGATTGTCTCAAGCCCTCGCGGATCATGGCAAGGTCACGCGGACCGCCGCGCCCCAAATTGATCCGCGCCAAAGCCCTCTCCATATCAGGCAGATGTTTGAAATGATCGCGGATATTTTCGCGCAGGCGCGGATCTTCGATAAAGCAGGCGACACGATCCAGCCGATTATTGATGGTGGCCGGGTCGGTGAGCGGCGCGGCAATACAAGATTGCAGGAGCCGCGCCCCCGGCCCGGTAAGCGTGCGATCGATGGTGTCGAGCAAGCTGCCTTTTCGTTCGCCCGTCATGGTGCGGGTTATTTCCAGATTGCGGCGCGTGGCGGCGTCGATCTCGAGCGTGCCCCCGTTTAAAATCTGTTCCGGGCGCATCAGATAGGGCAGTTTGCCGACCTGTGTGCGCTCCACGTAATCGATCAAGACGCCTGCCGCCGCGATTTCGGCGCGGCTGAAGCTGCCGAACGAGTCCAGCGTACCCACGCCGAATATCTTTTCGAGGCGTTTTTTTGCGTTCTCGCTATCGAACAGCGAAGCAGGCTGGCGTGTAAAAAGTCCCTCACCCCAACCCTCTCCCAAAGGGAGAGGGGGGGACCCGCGAAGCGGGAGGGTGAGGGGACTTTTATCCGAAACCACCACTTCCCCCGGATTTATCCGCTCCAGCGACGCCATTTCATCGCCAGCCTGAATCGCTTGAACTTTAAAAACGCCCGTCGATAAATCGAGCCATGCCAGCCCAAGCCCACCGCCGGAATCGGCCAATGCCGCGAGGTAATTATTGTCCCGCGCTTCGAGCAGCGTGTCTTCGGTCAATGTGCCTTGCGTCACAATCCGAACCACGTCGCGGTTCATCAGGATTTTTGACGATGGTTTTCCTTCGGATTTTGCGCGGAGTTTTGCCTCCGATGGTGTTTCTGTCTGCTCGCAGATCGCCACCTTGAACCCGGCGCGGATCAGTTTGGCCAAATATGGCTCGTAGGAATGAAACGGCACGCCGCACATCGGGATTTCATCGCCCTGATTTTTCCCGCGCTTGGTCAGGGTAATGTCGAGCGTTGCCGAGGCCTTAACCGCATCGTCGAAAAACAATTCGTAAAAATCGCCCATGCGGTAGAACAGGAGGCAATCCGGATGCCGCGCCTTGACGGCCATGTATTGCGCCATCATAGGCGTATGCCCGTCGGCAAGAAATTCGTCGGTTGTTTTTAAAGCTGTTTTACTCATGTTTATCAGTTATACGATGCTTGGGGCGGGCAATAGAAGATATAATCTTGACCTGTCAGGGGTTTTGTTTTAGACATAATTATTATAAAAAATTACAGGGAAAATAAATATGCTTATGACTGTAAAAGGTCTCGTGATTGAGACACCTTCGTCGCTTGATGTTAAGAATGGGACGGGTATTTGTGTGAAGTTCACCAATGCCCATCTGCCCAACGGTTCAGAGATTATTGCGACAGTGCCGGGTTATCTTGCCGGGAAAGCACGGGAAAAAATGGGGCAGGAAGTCAATGTAACTGCACATTGTGGTTATACAGTTATTCCTGAAATCGACAGTATCTCTTAAAGTCTTTTTCTACTTCACGCCCGTCGAGCCAAACCCGCCTGCGCCGCGAGTGGTGTCGTCGAGGGAGCTTGTGAGGTCCCACCGGGCTTGTTCATGCCGGGCGATGACCATCTGCGCGATCCGCATGCCGCGCTCAATCGTGAAATTGTCCTGGCCGAGATTGATAAGGATAATTTTGATCTCGCCCCGGTAATCGGCGTCGATCGTACCCGGCGTATTCAAAACCGTAACTCCGTTTTTCGCGGCAAGACCCGAGCGCGGCCGAATTTGCGCTTCAAACCCGGCGGGAAGGGCGATGGCGATTCCTGTCGGGACAAGGGCGCGTTGACCCGGCGCAAGGGTCAGGTTTGCGTCAACGGCGGCGCATAAATCCAGTCCCGCCGATTGCGGTGTGGCATAGGCGGGCACGGGCAATCCCGCGCCATGCGGCAAAATCTGTAAGGCAACGGAAAGCTGGTTGTTATTCTGCGGCGTTCTTGATGTGTCTGGCATGGTTCAAATGCTCCCCGATTTTAACGGCCAGTGCGTTTGCTATGGCGCGCTTGCCTTGTTTTTCCCAGTGTTCAGTCGATGATGATGTTATCAGGTATACCTGATTCTCATCGCCGCCGAACATATTTTCCGACACGTTATTGGCGACGATCCAATCGCACCCTTTGGCTTGCAATTTGGCCTTGGCGTTATCCAGCAGGTTTTCCGTTTCCGCCGCAAAGCCGATCACAAGAGCCGGGCGTTTTTTATGTGCGGACAGGGTCTTTAAGATGTCGGGATTTTCCTTGAGCGTAATGGCGGGCGCATGGTTCCCCGCCTGTTTTTTGATCTTCTGATTGGCAGGAGAGTCCGGCGCCCAGTCAGAAACGGCGGCGGCGCAGACGGCGATGTCGGCGGGCAGGGCGCGTTCGCAGGCATCCAGCATCTCCTGCGCTGTTTCCACTTTTATGATTTTTATACCGGGCGAAGCGAAACATTCCGTGGAAACAGGTCCGGAAACAAGGGCCACCCTCGCGCCGGCCTCGGCGAGAGCGTTTGCAATCGCATAGCCCTGTTTGCCGGAGGACCGGTTGCCGATGAACCGCACCGGGTCGATCGGCTCGAAGGTTGGCCCGGCGGTGACAAGGGCGTGGAGACCTTTTAACGGGCGGTCAAAAAAAAACGTTTCGATGGCGTTGAAAATATCCTGTGGCTCGCTCATGCGTCCCATGCCGAATTCATTGCAGGCCATTTCGCCCTCACAGGGGCCGATGACACGAATGCCGCGTGCTTTCAGGTGTCCGATATTTTCTTGCGTCGCCGCATTGCTCCACATTTCGTGGTTCATCGCCGGGGCGATCAAGATGGGTTTGTTGGCGGCAAGCAGTGTCGTGGCGGCGAGATCATCCGCCATGCCATAGGTCATTTTGGCGATCATGTTCGCGCTGGCAGGGGCGACGACGATGAGGTCTGCTTCGCGGCTGAGGCGAATATGACCCATTTCGGATTCATCTTTCAGCGACCATAAATCGGTGTAAGCAGGTTCGCCGCTGATAGACGCCACGCTTAAAGGCGTGATGAATTGCGCGCCGCCTGAGGTCAAAATGCACCGCACCCGCCCGCCCGATTTACGGATCAGGCGGATCAATTCAAGCGATTTATAAGCGGCAATTCCGCCGGAAATCACGAGAAGGACGGTTTTGTTCTCAAGGCTCTTTGTCATGGTATTTATATAAAACAAAAGCCCCGCTTTTCAAAGCGGGGCTTTTTAAAACTTATGCTAGCCAGATTACTGGGCAGCAGGCATCGGGATGGCATCGCCAGCCGAAGGTTCGGTTGCTTTTGCGGCGGCTTCAGCAGCAGCTTTTGCGGCTTCTTCAGCAGCTTGCTTTGCAGCAGCTTCTGCATCAACGGCAGCTTCAACAGCCGGTGCGGTCGCGTCAGCAGCAGCGTCCGTTGCAGCAGTTGCAGCGTCCGTAGCGGCTTCAACAGCTTGAGCAGCCGCTTCGCCCGTGGCGGCAGCAGCGTCAGTTGCAGCTTCGGTCGCGCCTTCAGCAGCTTGAGCGGCAGCATCGGTTGCGCCCTCAACGGCTTCACCAATAGCAGCAGCGCCTTCTTGACCGGAAGCAGGCTCGATATAGGACATGTTGCCCTGATCGGCAGACATATTGTTATAGATTGCGAAGATCGCAACAAGACCGGCAGCCAGAACAACACCGGAGTAAACGATAGATTTTGTAAAATTACTCATAATGAGCATCCTCTCTTTAAATATTATGGAACGTGTTTCTTTAAACGTGCCGTACCTATGCCCCCAAACGCCCCCCCTTGTCAAATAAAAAAACAGGCTGTTTTTGGGGAAAAAGGGCGCAACGCCTTATAAATTAGGGCTTTATGCCTTTGTGGATGGCAACAACCCCGGCGGAAAGGTTTTCATATTTAACCCCTGCAAAGCCGGCCAGCTCCATCCGGCGGGCGAGCTTGCGCTGGGGTGGAAATTTCCGAATACTTTCAACCAGATACTGATAGCTTTCTTCGTCGTTGGCGACGGCCTTCCCCAGCTTTGGAATGATGCCGAAGGAAAATCCGTCATAGAGTTTCGATAAAATAGGTTGCTCCACGCGGCTGAACTCCATGCAGAAAAACCGTCCGCCGGGCTTTAGGACACGCGCAGCCTCGGCCAAGGCCGTGTCGATATGCGTGACGTTCCGGAGGCCAAACGCGATTGTGTAAACATCGAACGAATTATCCGGGAAGGGCAGGGATTCCGCGTTGCCCGTCACCCAGTCGAAATCGTTGAGCCACCCTTGGTCAATGGCGCGGTTTCGCCCGACCTCCAGCATATTGGGGTTGAGATCAAAAACAGTAATGGCCGCTGGCCCGCTTTTCTTGCGAATTCTAAAAGCAATATCCCCTGTGCCCCCGGCAACGTCCAGATATTTGAGGCCGGGGCGGGGGCGGATCATGCGGACAAGCCGATCCTTCCACAGACGATGCATCCCGCCGGACATTAAATCGTTCATCAGGTCGTATTTCGCGGCAACATTATCGAATACGCCCGTTACCAGCGCGGTTTTCTCCGCCGCACTGACATGTTTTTCACCGAACCATTCTTTTTCGGGGTTTTGCATGGAGAAATTATTAAACTACAGAGGACGCAGAGTACACAGAGAATTTTCACCTCCGTCATCCCCGCGAAGGCGGGAATAACGGTTGTGGGGACGGTTGCAAAAATCCCTTAGTGACCTTTGTGTCCTTAGTGGTAAAAGACCCTTATGAAACTCGTAAAAGCCATGGCGACGGTGGGGGGGCTGACGGCTCTGTCTCGTGTCGCCGGATTTATCCGCGATATTTTAACGGCGGCCATTTTGGGCGCGGGGCCGATGGCCGATGCGTTTTTTGTGGCGTTGAAGCTGCCGAATTTCTTCCGGCGCGTGACGGCGGAGGGAGCCTTTAGCGTTTCCTTTGTGCCGCTCTATTCCGAGGCCATGGAGCAGGAAGGTCGCAAGGTCGCCGATGATTTTGCCGGGAATGCGATGGTGATCATGTTCTGGGGCTTGCTGGTTTTTACGATTGTTATCATGGCGGCGATGCCGTGGGTGATCCTGGCCATTGCGCCGGGATTTTCAGACGACCCGGAGCGGTATAATCTCGCGGTCACATTATCGCGCATCACCTTTCCTTATTTGATGATGATGTCGGTGTCGGCACTCATGGGTGGCGTTCTGAACGCGCACGGACGGTTTGCCCCGTTCGCCGCCGCGCCGATTTTATTCAACATCGCCTTGATCGGCGTTTTGTTGTTCGCGTGGAAATTCCAGACGGCGGCGCATGCGCTGGCGATTGGTGTTTTGATCGCCGGGGTTTTGCAATTCGCGCTACTCTATTTATACATCCGCAGGGAGAAAATTGACCTGCCCTTGACGCGCCCGAAATTTGATCTTCGGATCAAAAGACTGTTCAAGCTTATGGGGCCGGGGGTGCTGGGCGCGGGCGTGATGCAGATCAACCTGTTCGCCGATATGATTATCGGCTCGTTCCTGCCGATTGGGTCTATTTCGTATCTTTACTACGCGGATCGCCTCAATCAGTTGCCGCTCAGCACCGTGGGGATTGCCGTGGGAACCGCGCTGCTTCCCATGCTGTCCCGCGCTGTCGGTTCCGGTAATACGGCGGAGGCGAACAACCTGTTTAACCGCGCATTAGAGGCCGTTTTGTTTCTTGGGCTTCCCGCCGCATTGGCACTCATGGTGCTGGCCGATCCGATCATCCATGTTTTATTCAAGCGCGGCGCATTTACCGCCGAGGATGCCAGCACAACCGCCTTGGTGCTTCAGGGCTACGCTATTGGTTTGCCGGCCTATATCGCGGTCAAGGTATTCTCGACGGCGTTCTGGTCAAAGCAAGACACGATGACGCCCGTTAAAATTTCGATCAAGGTCACGCTGGCGAATATTTTCCTTGCGCTGAGTTTGATTCAGTTCATGGGTGTGGCGGGCATTGCGCTGGCGACGGGTCTGGTCGGCTGGTTGCAAATCTGGCTTTTGGCGAAGCCATTGAAGGGGAGCGATGTCGGCAAATTTGACGAGCGGTTCCGCCGCGCTTTGCCGCGCATTGTCTTGGCGGCTTGCCTTATGGCGGCGGTTCTTTATACAGTGACGTTTGTTTGGGATGGGGCAGGGTATGATATTGTCTCCCTCTCTATCCTGATCGCACTAGGCCTCTTGACTTATGCGGGCGCTGTCTTCGGAACGGGCGCCTTGAGCATTCAGGACGTAAAAGGATATTTTAAAAGAAAGTAACCTAGGTTAGGTATAGATTTATTGGGTTCACGCAAAAGCCGCACAAGAATCCGCAGGGAGCGCAAAGATTTTTTGATAAAAATCTCCTTGAGTTCTTGGCGATTCCTTGGCGTTCTTTGCGTGAACGAGTTTAAATTTTTTCAAGGGTAAAAAATGAAACGCGTATTATCGGGGATACAACCCACCAGCCACATGCATCTCGGGAATTATCTCGGCGCGGTGCGGAATTGGGTAACGATGCAGGAAGACGGCACGCATGAGTGCCTGTATATGATCGCCGATCTTCATGCGATCACGGTTCCTTATGACGCGGGCGCACTGAAGGCCTCCAGCCGCGAACTGGTCGCCGCGATGATCGCCGCCGGGATCAATGCCAAAAAATCCATCATTTTCGTCCAGTCTTGCGTCCCCGCGCATTCGGAACTGATGTGGCTGCTCGCCACCATGACGCAGATGGGCAAGCTGGAGCGCATGACGCAATTTAAAGACAAGGCGGGCAAGAACAAGGAGCGCGCCGCCCTCGGCCTGTTCTCCTATCCCGTCCTGATGGCCGCCGACATCCTCGTCTACAAGGCCACGCACGTTCCCATCGGCGAGGATCAGAAGCAACATCTGGAACTCGCCCGTGATATTGCCGCGACATTTAATACGCGCTACGCCACCGAATTTTTTCCAAGCCCCGAGCCGATGATTATGGGCGAGGCCACGCGGGTCATGTCCCTGCGCGACGGCACAAAGAAAATGAGCAAGTCGGACGAGTCCGATTATTCGCGGATCAATCTGACCGACGATGCCGATACAATCGCGGGAAAAATCAAAAAAGCCAAAACCGATCCGAGTCCATTGCCCGACAGTAAAGAGGGGCTGGAGGGGCGGCCGGAAGCCGATAATCTTCTCACTATATATGCGGCGCTGTCGGGGCAGACGCTGGAGGCAACCATCGGCCAGTTTGCCGGGAGGCAATTCTCGGAATTCAAACCCGCGCTTTCCGATTTGGCCGTGGCGAAACTCTCCCCCATGACGAACAAAATGTCGGAACTCCTGAAAGATACAGCCGAAATCGACCGTATCCTGAAGGACGGCAATGAAAAGGCCGATGCCATCGCCACCCGTGTTCTTTCTGATGTTCGCGGTTTGATGGGATTCTGGAAATAAAATCCGCGCCTGTTTTTCGCCCTTAACTTTTTCTTAAAGCTTTCTCTGGCATGATAGGGCGAAGTTTGTCACAATAATGTCCAGCACGGTGTCCATCATGTCCTTTCCGGTTAAATCGATTACTCTCGCCGCTTTCCTTATGACGCTGGCCATTCCACAGGCCAAAGCCGACATCTTTGTCTGGCGCGATCCGGACAGCAAACTGACCTTGAGCTATCCGGATACATGGCGTCAGGTTCACAATCAAAAGCCGGACGATGTCGTAACCATCGCCGCACCGGGCGATAATGATTTTGCCACCTGCCGCGTGCGGGTAAGCGAAGATCGCCGTTTTGTTATCTATCCCCGTCATTTCGCCGGGGAAATCCAGCGCGTGAATTACAGCCGCGATTTCTGGGAAAATTATGTTGGCGAATTTAGCGGAGCCGAGATTAACGGCGTGTGGGATAATGCGGGGCTGGGCGATGGGTTTGCCAGCTTTGCCGATGTGTCGTTTGTCAGTTCCACCGGCCCCAAAATGCAAAAACGTGGCCTGATGTTCGCCACGGTTTATAATGATAAGGCCTATATTGCCGAATGCTCCTCCGAGACGGGTTCTTATGCCAACTGGTACAAACCCTTCCTCAGTTTCGTGAAATCGGTCGATTTCCGCGACGAATATGTTGCAAACCCCAATGGCGAGTACCGCGATTTCTATAGCGACAAGCCGTTACGCATCCGGGGCCGCAAGGACACAGACCTGTATACGTATTAAGTTTTCTTGCATATATCAGTGGCTTGCGGCACACTCCTGAAAATTTCAGGGCGTGAAGATGCAGGTTTACCTTCCCATCGCGGAAATGTCGGTTCCAGCGGAATCCATATTCCTCCTCAGCGCGTTTGTCGGCGTTTTGTCGGGCATTTTCGGTATTGGCGGTGGGTTCCTGACGACACCATTCCTTATTTTTTCTGGCATTCCCCCGGTCATCGCCGTTGGCACACAAGGCACGCAGCTTGTCGCCTCCAGTGTTGCGGGCGTTCTGGGGCATTGGGAAAAGGGGAATGTGGATTTTAAAATGGGGTCGGTGATGCTGTCCGGCGGCGCGGCGGGGACGGTGATTGGCATTCTTATTTTCCGGATGCTGGAAAGTCTGGGGCAGATCGATTTTGCGATTTCCATTCTTTATATTGTCCTGCTTGGGTTTATCGGCATTCTGATGCTGGCCGAGAGTTTTTCGTATCTTGTAAAGCCCAAGAGCATGCGCCGGGAATTCAACACCAAGAACATCAATCCGTTTATGGCGGCGTTGCCGTATAAAATGCGCTTTCCTCGCTCCAAACTTTATATCAGCGCTCTGGTTCCGGCGGGGATCGGGTTTGTCGGTGGAATGCTGACCTCTATTCTGGGGGTTGGCGGCGGGTTTATGATTGTCCCGGCGATGATTTATATTCTGGGCGTTCCTTCGCTTCTGGTGGCGGGAACGTCCTTGTTCCAGATGATTTTTACCGCGGCGTTTTCCACCATCATGCACGCGGTGTTTGGCAATACCGTGGATATTATTCTGGCTCTCATCCTGATTATCGGCGGCGTGGCGGGGGCACAGGTCGGTATTATCTTTGCCCGTCATGTGAAGGGTATTTATGCGCGGGTGACGTTGGCGCTGATTGTGCTGGCTGTTTGCGCGCATATGATCGGCGGATTGTTCATCATGCCGCTTGAGATTTTTTCGACGGTGACGGGAAAAGAATGAAAAAGTTTTTGTTCATGGCCGTTTTTTCCCTCTTGTCCATTTCTTCGGCGATGGCGCAGGAAAGGCGCGACATCTCTGTCGATCTTGCGGCGGATCATGTTGATATTACGACGGGTTTTAACGGAACCACGATGTCGCTGTTCGGGACGCGCCGCGCCGACGGGGATATTGCCGTGATCGTTCGTGGCCCCGAGAAAACGATGTATGTCCGCCGCAAGGAAAATATTTTTGGGGCGTGGATCAATAAAAGTTCGGAGCGGTTTAAGGGCATTCCCTCCTATTATAATTATGCTTTGAGTTCGCCGCCGGAACAGTTTTTTTCCGGGAAGGCGGGCGGGAATAACGGCATCGCCCCAGAGACAATCGGCATATCGGCAGAAGACAAAGAAGACCCGGCGCGAAAGGAATTTCATGCCGCGCTGATCCGGAACAAGCAGAAACAGGGGCTTTATATGCGGGATCCTGGCACGGTGAAATTCATCAGTCCCGATTTCTTCCGGGCTGATTTTTATATCCCGGCGAATGTTTCCGTCGGTGAATATGAAATTGAAACGCTCTATTTTTCTGGGGGCGCGGTTAAAGACGCCGTCACCCGCACCATCCGGGTTGTGCAGGTGGGCGCGGCGGCGGACATTCACGAATTTGCCTATCGCTATTCGTTCTTGTACGGGTTGTTGTCGGTGATGCTTGCAATATTTGCCGGCTGGTTTTCTAATAGGATACGTCGTGGATAATACGGGGGAAAGACGTGATTGATAAAAGCACATACCTGATCGTCGCTGACGATACCGAGGAATTTAACAACGCCATGCGCTTTGCCTGCAAGGTGGCAAAGGCCAACGGAAAAAATATTGGTGTTTTGTATATTATGCCCGATGCCGGGTTTCACCATTGGGGGAACCTTGAGGAGCGCATCAAGCAGGATCGGCGTGAAGATGCCGAGCGCGTCCTGAAGGGCGTGACCGAAAAGATAAGACAATTCTGCGGCCTTGAGGCTGTTGTTTATATCGGGGAAGGCGCGGCGGCAGAGGCGGTTATCAAGACCATCGAGGATAATCAGAGCATCAGCAAGCTTTTCCTCGGGGGTAGCACGAAGGCGGGTGGCCCCGGCCCCTTGGTTAGTTTTTTTTCCGGCAAGGGGATTGGAAAATTGCCCGTGCCACTTACTATTGTTCCTGACCATATTAACGTTGATCTTTAAAAAGGCGTATCAAGAATGTTTATCCAGACACAGGCGACCCCAAATCCCGCAACCATTAAATTCCTGCCGGGGCAGGTTGTATCGCCTTCGGGAATTTTCGAGTTTAAAAATCCGGGGGAATGCGCCGCGTCGCCTCTCGCCGGCAGGTTATTTGGCATTGCTGGCGTAGAAAATGTTTTTATCGGTTCGGACTTTGTGTCCGTCAGCAAGGACGGCAATACCGACTGGGCGATGCTGAAACCCATGGTGCTGGCCGCGCTGATGGAGCATTTATCGACGGGACAGCCTGTTATCCTTGAATCTGAGATTAAGGGGGATGAGGGTGGCGAGGACAGCGATGTCGTCATGCAGATCAAGGAGCTGATCGAAACCCGCGTGCGTCCCGGTGTGATGATGGATGGCGGCGATATTGTGTTTGAAAGTTTTGAGAATGGTGTTGTTTATTTGCGGATGCGGGGAGCCTGCGCCGGGTGTCCCAGCGCGACCATTACCTTAAAGCAGGGAATTGAAAACCTGCTGCGGCATTATGTGCCGGAG
>JBASFN010000211.1:0-10812 GCA_049653045.1 Alphaproteobacteria bacterium | reverse complement strand
GGGTAAATGACTTTAATTCTTATTCGATGGTTTCTTTATCGTAAACGCCCCATAGGCGGCTTCGCTCCAGCCAGCCGTGATAACCGGACGCGCTGATCCGGCACCAGTCTTTTTGGCATTTTTCAAGGCCGACAACGACGCGAGGCTCCAGCATGGCGATTTTATAGCCGTTCTCCTTAGGCTTTTGGCGCAGAGCGACTTTGTCGTCAGATTTTATCATTCCTGTTCGTTTGCCCGAGATCATGGATTGATGCACCCACCCGGTTTCGCCATCTACATCCCTGATTTTACGCCAGACTTCATATTCAAGAATAACCTCAACGGGCAGGGCTTTTTTATGATACGCCCATTTAACCGGATAGCGAGATCCCGGCCCCGAACGCACAAAAACCTCGCTCGACGACAGGGACACAAAGCGCGGCAAGGGAAAAGATGTTGACCGAAAAGCCGGGGACTCCTCAGCCGCCAAAGCCCCGAGAGAGACTAAGGCGGACAAGGCCAGAACAAAGATAGCCGCAATATGTGAAATTTTGATGGTCATGTTGATTTATTCTATGATAAAAAACGCTGCATGAATCAAGAGCATAAAGAAAAACTCCACATCTCTGTTGCGCCGATGATGGACTGGACAGATCGGCATTGCCGCCATTTCCATCGACTCATCGCGCCACACATTCGACTATACACGGAAATGGTGACAGCCGCAGCCATTTTACACGGCGACAAGGAACGTCTCCTCGGTTTTGATGCCACCCAGCACCCGGTTGCCCTGCAACTGGGCGGCTCTGACCCCGCCGCCCTCGCCGCCGCCTCTATCATCGGCGCAGAATTCGGCTATGACGAAATTAACCTGAATTGCGGCTGCCCTTCTGATCGCGTGCAAAGCGGGCGATTTGGTGCTTGCCTGATGCGGGAACCTGATCTTGTCGCCGAGTGTGTTGAGGCCATGAGAAAATCCGTTGATATTCCGGTTACGGTGAAATGCCGCATCGGCATTGACCACGAAGACAGTTTTGAATTTCTAGATCGGTTTGTGGGTAGTATTGCGGATAAGGGGTGTAAAACTTTTATCCTTCATGCGCGCAAGGCATGGCTGAACGGCCTGTCGCCAAAGGAAAACCGCGAGGTTCCCGTGTTGGACTATACCCGCGTCCACGCCATAAAGGAAAAATATCCCGAGCTGTGCATAATTGTAAACGGCGGAATTACAACGCTTGAGCAGATACGCGCTGTTACGGTGGATGGCGCGATGATTGGCCGCGAAGCCTATCATAATCCGTGGTTTCTGGCGGAGATTGAAAAAGACATCCTGAACACTGACAGGGAAATCACACGAGCAGACATAGTCCTCAAAATGATCGATTACGCCCGTGACCAAAAAGAACGCCACGGTACGCCGATCAAATCCATCACCCGCCACATCATCGGCCTTTATCACAACCTGCCCGGTGCAAAAAGCTGGCGGCGCGCCTTAAGCACCCTGCCCTATGAAGACGGCGCGGATGAAGCTGTGCTGTTTAAAGCTCTGGAAATGATGGAAAAGAAAAGGAAATTAGTGGCTTAAAATTGCAGTTAATAATAATACAATTGTGCACAAGGGAATAAAAAGCAAAGAAATCTTGGCGGTCAAAGCCAAGACAAAGGCTTCACCCTTGCGCCCCCTAGTGACAACAAGTGCCCACCTATCCAGCCAATACATAAATTTCTTTTCTTTATTAGCCACTGTAAGCTTAACCTATTCGCCAACCTTCTCGACATAAAACGACTCCCCGCAGCCGCAGCGTCCTTTTTCATTCGGATTGGTGAAACGGAATTTGGCGTTGCCCATGTCATCCTCGGCGTAATCAATGACCATGCCAAACATCATCCAGCTATGCAGCTTTGGAATATAGAGTGCGCTGCTTCCGGTTTCGATCCGATCATCTTGCGTTACAGTATCGCTGGCCTCGATATATTCCATTTGATAGCTGCTGCCCGAGCAGCCACGCGGCTTCACATTCAACCGTACGCCCGGCGACCCGGCGGGTGCTTTGGACGCAAGCTTTTCAATTTGCTTCACGGCATTGTCTGTAATGGTAATCGGTTGCATTGTCATTTTCTCCTTAATTTAACTGTCATGTTGAGCGTAGCGAAACATCCCATAAGATTCTTCGCTACGCTCAGAATGACAAAATCATTTAATAAAACATGTTCAGTTGCATCTTTGCGGTTTCGGCCATGCGCGACGGATCCCATGTCGGCTCCCAGATAATTTCAACATCCACATCGCCAACACCCTCGATCGGCAAAATGGCCGATTGTACCCAGACGGGCATTTCTTGTGCGACCGGACATCCCGGGGACGTTAAAGTCATTTTGACATCAACATCGAACTTACCGTCTTTTTCCTCGGCAACGGCGACTTTATAAATAAGACCGAGTTCATAAATATTGACCGGGATTTCCGGATCGTAAATCTCCCGCAAGGCTTTCAAGATTTTCGGCCACAGGGTGTGATCGCGGGGCATATCAACGCCCGGCGGCTCCGACAATTCATCATAAGCTTCTTCACCGACGGCTTGCTTAACCATTTCCTGATCGGCGATAGGGTCTATTTTCATCATTTGAACAAATCCTGCACCTTGTGCAGCCCTTCCGCCAATTGATCTATATCATTTTTATTCGTATACAAGCCTATCGAAGCGCGGACGGTAGCCTCCAGCCCCATTCTTTTCATCAAAGGCATACAACAATGATGCCCTGTTCGCACGGCAACGCCGCATTGATCGAGAACCATGCCGATGTCACTGGGGTGCGCGCCCTCCATCGTGAAGCTTAATATTCCGGCTTTTTCCGGCGCGGTTCCATGAATTTTAAGGCCGTCAATCGCGTTTAGTTTTTCAGTGCCGTACTCCAGCAGGTCTTTTTCATGGGCGGAAATGTGATCCATACCGACGGCGGAAAGATAATCAATCGCTGCGCCAAGGCCGATGACCTCGACAATCGGCGGCGTTCCAGCCTCAAACCGGTAAGGTGGCTCTTTATAAGTTGTTTTCTCAAACGTCACGCGCTCGATCATATCGCCGCCGCCCTGATAGGGGGGCATAGAATCCAGAACATCGTCCTTGCCGTATAAAACGCCAATCCCGGTGGGGCCATAGAGTTTATGTCCCGTGAAAACATAAAAATCCGCGTCAAGAGTTTTCAAATTGAGGGGCGCATGAACGACAGCCTGCGACCCATCAATAAGGACTTTAATGTCGCTGTTAAACTTCCGGACGATCCCAGTGATTTTCTCGGCGGGATTGATCGTCCCAAGGGCATTAGAGATATGCACAAAGGAAACAAGTTTTGTTTTGGGCGACAACAATTTTTCAAACGCATTAAGATCAAGAACGCCGAGCTCATCAAAAGGAACCGTTTTAATGACAATCCCGATATGATCGCGCAGAATTTGCCACGGCACAATATTGGCGTGATGCTCCATCTCGGTCAGGATGATTTCGTCGCCGGGACGCAAGAATTTATGCCCCCAACTCATGGCAACAAGATTGACGCCTTCGGTCGCATTGCGGGTAAAAACGACATTCTTCTCGCTATCCGCGCCGATAAAAGAAGCAACTTTCGAGCGAATAGTCTCATAGCGTTCGGTTAAGTCAGAGGAAAGACGATAAAGCCCTCGGTGGATATTGGCGTATCCTGTTTGATAAACATCATTCATCGCATCAATAACTGCATGCGGTTTCTGCGCGCTCGCCGCCGTATCAAGAAACGCAAGACGCTTGCCGTTCATCGTTGTTTGCAGAACAGGAAAATCAGATCGGCAAGAGGAGAGGGAAATATCCCGCCCCCCCTTACCCCCCCTCCCACTTATGGGAGGGGGGGCATCAGGGGGGAGGGCTTTCAATTCCATCGCTATTATCTGAAGAACACCATCTATATTCCCCAGCACGTCATTATTCCAGAATCTCAAAACTTTATATCCCAGATTTTCTAAATACTCCGTCCGCACATCATCCCTTTTATTTTCATTATGTTGTCCGCCGTCAACCTCGATAACAAGTCTGAAGTCCGGACAATAAAAATCGACGATATAGGGTGGGACAGGATGCTGTCGCCGAAATTTAACACCAATCTGCTCATGCTGGATTTTTCTCCAGAGGAGCTTTTCAGCCTCTGTTGGATTGTTCCGAAGATTTCTGGCTTTGTCAGTTATCTTAGGCATATCCTCAACCAGTCTTTCGCCTTCCCCTTGACCAGATCTTTCAACCCTTCATTCTCAATTTTTTCGGCAACTTCGCCGATATAGGCATCCATCAGCAATAATCGCGCCTCTGCATCGCTCAAGCCGCGTGAACGCAGGTAAAACAATGGCTCCTCATCCAACTGCCCGGTCGTTGCGCCGTGCGAGCATTTCACATCATCGGCGTAAATCTCCAGCTCCGGCTTTGTGTCCATCTCGGCCTTCTGCGATAGCAAAATAGCGTTGGATAACTGGTATCCATCGGTTTTTTGCGCGGCGCGGTGGACATGGACTTTCCCCTGGAACACGCCCCGCGCTTCATCATCTAGCACCGTGCGGTAAAACTGGTTGGAACGTCCATGAGGGGCGGCATGCTCCATCAGGATGGTCGTGTCACCGTGCTGCGTCCCATTCAAGAGATTAAGCCCGTTAAAACTGCATTCGATATTAACGCCCTTCAAAATCGCATGGATTTCATGCCGCGATAATTTCCCGCCCGTATTCAGCGAAAACCCGTCATACACGGAATCGCGCTCCAGAGTCACGCGCACCATGTTTGTATGAATGGCAGCGGGGCTGTCTTCCTGTAGCCGGATATGGTGAAAGCGGGCATTGGCTCCGAGGGTGATTTCGCTCGTCATGTTTTTCCAATACGCGCCTGCGCCGTCATGCCGTTCAATAAGGGTCAGTTCTGCCCCCTCCTCCAAAATCACTTTGAGAACAGGGGCTTGCAGCATTCCATCCCGCCCCGTCCACAGGATGTCCTCAGGCTGTCCACCATTCTGTCCCCTGCTCCTGTGGATAACAATCTCCTCGGGGGCAAGGGGAGTGAGACCCTGCGGCATGGCACGAGGCAAGTTCGTATATTTCCATTCCTCAAGAATGGGGGTGGGCAGGTTTTGCGGTGAAAGGGCTTTAAGCTGCGTCATGCTGCCTTACCGGTAAACTCTGCATAACCCTTTTTCTCCAGCTCCAACGCCAGTTCCGGCCCGCCGGTTTTGATGATCTTGCCCGCCGCCATCACATGCACGACATCGGGCTTGATGTAATCCAGCAAACGTTGATAGTGCGTAATCACAAGAAAACTCCTCCCGCTCCCGCGCATTTTATTCACGCCGTCCGCCACGATTTTAAGCGCGTCAATGTCGAGGCCCGAGTCCGTTTCATCCAGCACGCAGAATTTAGGCTCCAGCATCGCCATCTGCAAAATTTCATTCCGCTTTTTCTCACCGCCGGAGAAACCAACATTCACAGCGCGCTTCATCATGTCGTCCGAAATGCCGAGTTCCTTCGTTTTCTCCTTGATGAGTTTTAACATCCCAAGCGCATCGAGTTCCTCAAGGCCGCGTTGCTTACGCACCGCATTCACGGCGGTTTTCAGGAACGTGCTCATATTGACGCCCGGAATTTCCACCGGATACTGAAAGGCGAGGAAAATTCCGGCGGCGGCGCGCTCTTCCGGCGCGAGGTCGAGGATGTTCTGTCCATCCAGTTCAACCGAGCCTTGCGTGACTTCGTAATCCTCCCGCCCCGCGAGAACATAAGAAAGCGTGGATTTCCCGCTCCCATTCGGCCCCATAATGGCATGCACCTTGCCTGCCTCAATCGACAGGTCAATGCCTTTCAGAATTTCTTTCTGCCCCTCATCGGTGGTGATGGTGGCGTGGAGGTTAGTGATTTTTATCATTGTTATTTTTCCAAATGTTCTTCGATTAACTCTCTAGTCATAGAAATAACCTGCTTAACATCAGCCAATTCAAATTCGTCCCAATTAGCATGACCCGCGTCACCACGAAGAGCGGCTCCAGCCCTACAATTTGCCGCCCTTGCCTTAGTAATTATATTTTGAGTTTTTAAAGCGCTTATTATTGTATCGAGTTTTTTCTCTCGATGAGAAATTCCGTGCTTTTCACAAATTTTTCTTATTGTATCCTCAAACACCATCCCAACAATAACCCCTGATTCCATTTTTTGTTTACTTTTGATATAAAATTCAGCATGAGCTAAAAAATCATCAAAATTTTCGGCAGTAACTAAGTTGGTAATCGAAACAATCAAACCATCATCTAAGTCTTTCCGAAAATTCTTTAAAATAGCCGTAATTTTTCTAGCCCTTGTAGAAGCACTATCAACTCCCGCCGCCTCTACAACAGAAGAAAAGTATGCGGATTTTTTTCCGGGAAAAATTATCTCCATAAGATTAACGACAGAGACAGCCCACCCAGCAACATCAGCCTTTTGCTTATCGCTACTATACCTCACATCCCCACTTCCTTTATCTGGAGTAGAGTATATTTCACCATCCGCAATAGCTTGCAGCATCTTAGCTTTAATTTTTTCTTCTAGCTTAACCAACCGACCCCTCCAGCGAAATCCCCACCAGCTTCTGCGCCTCGACGGCGAACTCCATCGGCAAATTCTGCAAGACCTCCCGTGCAAACCCGTTGATGATGAGGGCTACGGCTTCCTCCGCGCTCAGGCCTCGCTGCATGCAGTAAAACATCTGATCTTCGGAAATTTTACTCGTTGTGGCTTCGTGTTCCAGATTTGCCGATTTATTCCGGCTCTCGATATAGGGCACAGTATGCGCGCCGCATTGATCACCGATGAGCAGCGAGTCGCACTGCGTAAAATTCCGCGCCCCCTCCGCCTTCGGCATGATCTTGACCAACCCCCGATACGTATTATTCGACCGTCCCGCCGAAATCCCCTTCGACACAATCCGGCTGCGGGTATTTTTGCCGATATGGATCATCTTCGTGCCCGTATCGGCCTGTTGCACGCCATTCGTAATCGCCACGGAATAAAACTCCCCTTGCGACCCGTCGCCCTTTAAAATGCAGCTTGGATATTTCCACGTAATCGCGGAACCCGTCTCTACTTGAGTCCACGAAATTTTGGAATTGCGGCCTTCGCACATCCCGCGCTTGGTCACGAAATTATAAATCCCGCCCTTGCCGTTTTCATCGCCGGGGAACCAGTTCTGAACGGTCGAATATTTAATCGTCGCATCATCATGCGCGATGAGTTCCACCACCGCCGCATGAAGCTGCCGCGTATCCCGCATCGGCGCGGTGCAGCCCTCTAGATAGGAAACATAAGACCCCTTATCCGCGATAATAAGTGTCCGCTCAAACTGCCCCGTATTCAATTCGTTGATCCGGAAATAGGTAGACAATTCCATCGGGCAGCGTACCCCAGGTGGGATGTAAACAAACGATCCGTCCGTAAACACCGCGCTATTCAAACAGGCGTGTTTATTATCGCCATAGGGAACGACCGACCCTATATATTTTTTGACCAGTTCCGGATGTTCCTGCACAGCCTCGGAGATCGAACAGAAAATCACGCCTGCATCTTTCAGCTTGCCCTTGAACGTCGTCGCCACGGAAACGGAATCGAACACCGCATCCACCGCCACCCCCGCCAGCATCTCCCGCTCACGCAAGGGAATCCCGAGCTTCTCATACGTCTCCAGCAACCGTGGATCAACTTCATCTAAACTCTTAGGCTTATCACCCTTCGGCGCGGCATAATAATAGGCATCCTGATAATCGAGCGGCGGAAATTCCACTTTCGCCCATGTGGGTTCGGGCATGTTCAGCCAGTGGCGATAGGCTTTCAACCGCCACTCCAGCATCCATTCCGGCTCGCCCTTCTTCGCCGAGACAAAACGGACTGTATCCTCGGACAAACCCTTGGGCGCTTTTTCGCTTTCAATATCGGTCACAAACCCGGCGGTATATTTTCCGCTCAGAGCCTCAACCGTTTTGATGGTTTCCTCGGTAATCGCGCTCATGCTGCATCCCCGATTTTATGGCTGCCTGTCATATCGGCCAGCGTGATTTCACTCAGCGTTTTCTGGACGGCCTTATTCACCGCATTCCAACGCCCCTTAACGGCGCAGCAGCTTTCGTAACTGCAAGGCTGGTTATTATTGCCTTCGACGCAAGATGTCAGAGCAACGGGTCCATCAACCGCCGCGATAATCCGCGCCAGTGAAATATCAGGGGTCGCCAGAATCATTTTATACCCACCATTCACGCCCCGGATTGATTCAATAATATTGTCCCGCGACAGTAGTTTAAGCACCTTGGCCACGGTTGGTTCAGGAAGGCCGGTTTTTGCCGATAACTTGCCCGAGGTCATCATGGCACTCTCATCAGCCGCCAACGCCGCCAAGGTGACAACCGCATAATCCGCCATTTTTGAAATCTTCAACACGATGCGTCTCCGTCCCTTTCGATACAGGACTAAAAATGTACGCATTAAATGTCACTTCTTTTAATGATTTTCAAGGGAAAACTACTGAAAAATGCATAAATCTCTGTAAACGGGATCATTTTTTTTGTAAACTGCATTACTATTGTGTTCTGATTCACCCGCCCTCCTGAGGTTTACATCCATGAAATTGTCCCCCCTTGTTGCTGTTTATTCGGTAACCCTGCTCCTGAGCGCAGCCCTTTTATTCTCAATCCAGCCAATGTTTTCAAAAATGGTATTGCCCCTGCTGGGTGGAACGCCGCAGGTCTGGAACACGGCCATGCTCTTTTTTCAGGTCATGCTTTTAGGGGGGTATGCTTATGCCCACGGAACAACACGATTTCTTTCCATCCGGGTTCAGGCGATTGTGCATTTGATCCTGCTCGGCCTGTTTACGGTTGTCTTGCCGATCGCCATCCCGGAAGGACTGGTTCCGCCAACGGATAAGGATCCGACGCTTTGGCAGCTGTCTTTAATGCTCGCCACTGTCGGAGGGCCGTTTTTTATTCTTGCCGGTTCCGCGCCCATGCTACAACGCTGGTTTTCCGCAAGCGGCCATAAAGATGCCGACAATCCCTATTTCCTTTATGGAGCGAGCAATCTTGGCTCCATGACCTCACTGTTGGCCTTTCCCGTTTTGATAGAACCGCTTTTATCCGTATCAGGACAAGCCCATATCTGGATGATGAGCTATTTTGGCCTCGTCCTTATGACCTTTCTGTCCATTGCTCTTGTTTGGAAAAATTCGTCCTCCAGGGCAAAAATCGTTCAGGAAACAAGCGCCATTAATGATAAAATTACATGGAACCAAAGACTACTCTGGCTAGCTCTCGCCTTCGTGCCTTCCTCTCTCATGCTAGGCGTGACCACCTTTATCACCACTGACATTGCTTCTGTGCCACTTCTCTGGGTTATGCCCCTCGCACTTTATGTCGGAACATTTATCATTGTTTTCGCCCGCAGACAGATTATCAGCAGTAAAGATTGCGCGACGATTTTTGCTGTTCTCCTCATTATATTGATTGCTCAGAGAGTGGTCGATCCTGTTATTTCTCCCTTCGTACTGATTGGGCTTCACCTTACGGTATTCTTTTTTGCCGCACTAAATTGCCACATGGAACTGGCGAAAATGAGGCCTGCATCACGACACCTGACAGAATTTTACCTGATAATGTCTTTAGGAGGGGCTTTGGGTGGCTTCTTCAACGCCATTATAGCGCCAACGTATTTTATTGTTCCAATTGAATACGGACTGGCTTTATTTTGCGCTGTTGCACTGCGTTATGTTTCAAACGAAAACCAGACATTCTCAGCCTTTATGGACAAAGCGAAAAGCGTCATAAAAAAGAATGGGCTTGAAAGCATTATGCACTCTGCGTCCATCACGGCTCTTATCGTTATATTTTCTCTCGTGCTCGCTGCTAGCTATGACAGTAAAGTTCTTGATTTTGCTTGTTCAATTGCGGTGGCTATCTCTCTTGCTTATGCCCTAGATCGCAGGTGGCTTTTTTCACTATTAACCCTTGCCGCACTATTCCTTTTTCCTTTGGGATATTCCATTAATTCAAAATATTTTAAAAACATACTGTCGCAAGACCGCAATTTTTTTGGTGTCGTCAAAATTGTGGATGTCGCAACCGGCGAAAGGCTGATGCTGAACGGGACAACAAACCATGGAACACAGGCTCTGAACGAAAAATACAGACTTGAACCAATATCCTATTATGGATTCAACAGCCCGGTTCGAGACTTATTTCAGATATTGGATACTCAAAACTCCCCCCAAAAAATAGGAGTTATGGGGCTTGGAATTGGCGTTCTCGCCTGTTTTTCTCATGAAGGGCGCAGCTTCGATTTCTTTGAAATCAATCCACTGGTTAAGGATATTGCCGAAAACCCTAACTATTTCACCTTTCTAAAGGATTGCGGCAGTCCCTACAGAATTATTCTTGGTGATGCCCGATTAACATTAAAAGATCAAGAAAAGAACGGTTACGATTTACTCATCATGGATGCCTTTACATCTGACAATATTCCAATGCATTTGCTAACACTCGAGGCAGTGGAAACATTTTTAGAAAAAACTAAGGAAGACGGGATTTTGATGGTGCATATCTCCAACCGCTACCTTGATCTCGAGCCTGTTCTTTATGAAATATCCCAAAAGATCGGAGTAAAAGCTCTTGCCCGCCTGAGCAAAGAAGTCAAAGAATATGATGGAACAAAGCTTCTTCTTTTCCCCAGTCACTGGGTAGCCTTCTCGCGCAACGAGAATACTCTGGCCGCCCTTCGACAAAAAGGATGGGATGATACACTCTCGCGCAAAG
>JBASFN010000210.1:0-8485 GCA_049653045.1 Alphaproteobacteria bacterium | reverse complement strand
GGTGTAAACATGTTCCAATCAATTTTAGGAACCGACCGTGTTTGAGGCAGTTTTTTAACTGCGTACGCCTTGTTTTTATTTGGGGCATCTAAACGGGCGGGTTGAGCAGGAAAAAATAAAAACCCCGGATCAACCGGGGTTTTTTAATTTGTGAGTTTCGCACCCTATCTTATTCGGTTTCCTGAAAGATTTGCTTTTTGGCTTCTTCATGTGATTTTTGAATTTGCGTCTGGAGTGCGTGATCGGAAATCTCGACGTTTTTCGCCTTAAGGTCGGTTTTGACCTTTTTGAAAATATCGTCGAAGCCGGGTTCATCCAGATTTGCGCTGACGACTTCGGCGGCGTAGTTGCCAGCCTCGGCTCCGCTCAAGCCCATTTTTTCAGCCGCCCAAAGGCCAAACAGTTTGGAGGTTCTAGCCTCAATCCGGAACCCCGTTTTCTGGTCGTGTACGAACTTGTTCTCAAACGCTTTTTCACGATCATCCATGTGCGACATTTTACCCTCCGATTAAAAAATATTGAAATCGACGATATGTACCATTGGAATCACCGGGAATGCAATGCTATACAGGGTGTATGAAAGAAAACGGGAAATTTTTAATGTCGAGACGCAAGCTCATTTACGAGGGCAAGGCCAAGATCATTTATGAAGGGCCGGACGCCAGCACGGTTATCCAGTATTTCAAGGATGACGCGACAGCGTTTAACGGCGAGAAAAAGGCCGTTATTGCTGGCAAAGGGGTTTTGAACAACCGTATTTCGGCGCATTTGATGACCAAGCTGGAGTCGATCGGTATTCCGACACATTTTATCCGTTCGATTAACATGCGCGAGCAACTGGTTCGCCGGGTTGAGATTGTGCCGATTGAACTGGTCGTGCGGAATATCGCCGCCGGGTCGCTCTGCAAGCGTCTCGGGATCAAGGAAGGGACATTTTTAGGTCGTCCCTTGATTGAATTTTACTACAAGAAGGACGAGTTGGGCGATCCGATGATTAGCGACGATCATATCGTGACGTTCGGCTGGGCCGATCCGTATGAACTGGATGAAATGGTGTCGATGGCATGGCGGATCAATGATTATCTGAACGGGCTGTTTGCCGGCCTTGGCCTGAAACTTGTTGATTTCAAGATGGAATTTGGCCGCATTTATGGCGAGCACGGGGAGTTGTATCTTGTGCTGGCGGACGAGATTTCGCCGGATACGTGCCGTCTTTGGGATGCAAAGACGGGCGAAAAGCTGGATAAAGATCGCTTCCGGTTTGATCTGGGCGATATTATCGAGGGATACCAGTATATCGCCGAGAGGTTAGGGCTTGTGCCCGCCGGGGGGATTATGCAGGGCGGGAACGTCAACGAGCAACTGGCCGAAAATCTTGACCAGATTGAGAACGAACTGGCGCGGGAGCGCAAGCTCCGTGAGATCAAGCCGTCGAAGCCCCGGAAGCATTAAAGTTTCTTTGTCATCCCCGCTCGTATTTCGGCCTTTAAGGGCAGGCCTTCACTTGGCGGAGATGACAAGCGGAGAGTGATTTCCCGGTTTGAGGCGTGGCCGGAATTGGTGTATCCTCCTTGGCATGAATTTTCTTGATAAATTGACCCCGGATCATCGTCAGCTTTTTGTGCGCCTGCCGTACCGCGTGGGGTTTTGGGTCAGCCGGAGCGACAGGACGGGCGGCGGTGAATCGCAGGAGCAGGAGCGGCAAGCCTTGTCGGCCATTCTTCACGGGTTCGCGGAAGAGGTTTTTGGCGCCGAGACCATTCAGGTCATTATTTCCGAGACCATACGGCAGAAAGATCAATGGAATAGCTGGGGGCGGGAGATTGATCTTGTCACGTCCGAGTGCGCGACGGCGATTGATTTGATGCGGGAGTATGGCGAGGACAAGGATGTTAAGGCGTTTCGCACGCAAATGATGGAAATCGCCGATGCCGTGGCGGTGGCGTTCCGGGAGGAGAAGCGGGTTTCCGTTTTTGCTTTGTGCGGGAAATATATCAGTTTTGTTTTTTCGGGATCGAGTCGGAGCCGCAAGGTGCAGACATTCCGGGATTTTGTGAATATCAGCGCACAGGAGCGCAAAGCGTTAAAGGCGATTGCCGTGGCATTGGAGGCTGCATGACCGATTTTTCCATTTTTAAATCCGAGGAAGCCGAATTGCTGGCGAGCCTGCCCTATAAGGTGGGGGCGTGGGTCGGCCATTCGGAAGATCAAGGCGGTGAGGAGGATGACAAGCGCGAGGAGGCGGTGTTGTCCGCCTGCCTGAAGCGGTTTGTCAAACTTAAGGAGGACAAGCCCTTCGTCGGCTCTGTCGTGAGCGAAAGCCTGCGGCGGGCGGACAGGTGGGCGGTTTGGGCGGATGAGTCGCATTCTGTTCTGGCGGATATTAAGAGAGCCGTGGTTTTGCTGCGCGACAAGCGGGCAACGCCGGAGGAGATCAAGGGGCTTAAGGCGACCTTGATGGAGATCGGCACGGCGGTGGCGCAGGCCTCGGGCGAATTTTCCGGCGATGATGCTGACGGCAAGGGGTTTTTAGGTAAAATGATTGGAAAGATTGCCGGGTTCATGGCCGACGATGCCGGCCACCCGATGAATGTCAGCGCGGCGGAGGACTCAGCTCTTGAGGAATTGCGCCAGACGCTTCGGGGGAAGCGGTGAATTTTCGGGGGTAAGTGCCCCCCTTGACCTTCTTCTCTTAATATAATTAAGTCCCATCCTGCGTATTTCGACAGAAAGAGAATCCCATGTCACAGGCCAGCCAGAAAACCATGAATTTCCTTACCGGTGCGAATGCCGAGTATATAGCCCATTTGTATGGCGAGTTCCTTGCCAACCCGGCGCGGGTCGATATGAGTTGGAAGGGGTTCTTCGAGGCGTTGAACGACAATGAAATCACCCTGCTTCAGGAGTTGAGCGGGGCAAGCTGGACGCCCAAGGAGAACAAGAAATCCGCTAACAGGTTCGATAGTATGGGTGTCGGCGCGCATATGACGGAGCCGGGGCTTGTTGCCCGGTCGGCATTGGAGGCGGCGATCCCGGCCAAGAAAACCGGGGCGGCGGATATTCAAAAAGCGGCGCAGGATTCAATCCGCGCCTTGCAGTTGATCCGCGCTTACCGCGCGCGCGGGCATTTGCTGTGCGATCTTGATCCTCTGCAGCTTAAGGAAAAATCCTATCACGCCGAGTTAGACCCGGTTCATTACGGGTTTGGCGCGGATGATTATCACCGCCCGATTTTCGTGGGCGGATCATTGGGGCTGGAGACCGCGACCCTGTCCGAGATTATGACGGCTTTGAAGCAGACCTATTGCGGCACGATTGGCGTTGAATTTTTGCACCTGACCGATCCGGATGAAAAGGCATGGATTCAGACCCGGATCGAGGAGCCGCGCAACAAGACGGACTTTACGCCCGAAGGCAAGCGCGCCATTTTGCAACGCCTGACCGCCGCCGAGATGTTCGAGCAGTTCCTGCACAAAAAATATCCGGGTACGAAGCGGTTCGGTGTGGATGGCGGGGAGGCTTTGATTCCCTGTATCGAACAGATTATGAAGCGTGGCGGCCAATTGGGGCTGGAGGAAATTATCGTCGGCATGGCGCACCGTGGCCGCCTAAATGTTCTGGCGAATGTCATGGGGAAATCCTTTACGGCGATTTTTGCGGAATTCCAGGGACAGAGTTCTTCGGATGTTTTGGGATCGGGCGATGTAAAATACCATTTGGGCACATCGTCCGACCGTGATTTTGACGGGAAGAATATCCATTTGTCGCTGACGGCCAACCCATCGCACTTGGAGTGCGTCAATCCGGTGGTGATCGGCAAGGTGCGCGCCAAGCAGGTGCAGCGCAATGCAATTGAATCGTCGGCGGTTCTGCCGTTGTTGCTGCACGGGGATGCAGCATTCGCGGGTCAGGGGATTACGGCGGAAACCTTGATGATTTCCGAATTGCCGGGATACCGGATCGGCGGGACGATTCATATCGTCATCAACAACCAGATCGGCTTTACGACGATGCCAAAATTCGGTCGGTCGGGGCCGTATTGTACCGACGTGGCAAAGATGATCGCCGCGCCGATTTTCCATGTGAACGGTGATGATCCGGAGGCAGTTGTGCATGTGGCGCGTATTGCGACCGAGTTCCGCCAGAAATTCCGCCGCGATGTTGTAATCGATATGTATTGTTACCGCCGCTTCGGCCATAACGAGGGCGACGAGCCGGCGTTTACGCAGCCAACGATGTATAAAAAAATTGCGACGCAGGAAACAACGCGGGCGAAGTATGAAAAGCAATTGATCGTTGAAAAAGTTTTGACGCCAGATGAAGCGAAGGCGATTTCGGATGAGTTTTTGGCTTATCTTGAAACGGCGTTCGAGGCGACGAAAACCTATAAGCCCAATGGCGGAGATTTTCTCGGCGGAGCCTGGGAGGGCTTGAAGCTTGCCGAGGCCACAGGTGCGCGGCGTGGGAATACGGCAGTTTCCAAGGAGGAATTGAAAAAACTTGGGGAGCGTTTGACCTCGGTTCCTGCTGGATTTTCCATCAATAAAAAATTGCAGCGTGTTCTCGATGCCAAAAAAGAAATGTTCGAGACGGGCGAAGGGTTCGATTGGGCAACCGGCGAAGCGATGGCGTTTGGTACATTGCTGCGCGATGGGTATGCCGTTCGGTTGTCAGGACAGGATGTCGGGCGCGGGACGTTTTCGCAGCGTCATGCGATCTGGTACGATCAGGAGAACGAGCAGAAATATTTGCCGCTTCAGAATGTTTTCGACGGCCAGCCAAAATGCGAAGTGCATGACAGCCCGCTTTCGGAATTTGCCGTGCTTGGGTTCGAGTATGGCTATACCTGCGCCGATCCAAAGACATTGGTGATGTGGGAGGCGCAGTTCGGCGACTTCGTCAACGGCGCACAGGTGATGATGGATCAGTTCATCTGTTCCGGTGAAAGCAAATGGATGCGGATGTCGGGGCTTGTGATGTTGCTCCCGCACGGGTTTGAAGGGCAAGGGCCGGAGCACTCGTCGGCGCGGCCTGAGCGTTTCCTCCAGAATTGCGCCGAAGACAACTGGCAGATTGCAAACTGCACGACCCCGGCCAATTATTTCCACATCCTGCGCCGCCAGATGGTGCGGGACTTCCGGAAACCCTTGGTCATTATGACGCCGAAATCGCTCTTGCGGCACAAGCTGGCGGTGTCGCCGCTCAGCATGTTTGCAGAAGGCTCCACGTTCCACCGTTATTTGTGGGATGACGATAAGGATGTTCTGGCGACGGCGAAGAAAATCCGGCGTGTTGTTCTTTGTACGGGCAAGGTTTATTACGACCTGCTTCAGGAGCGGCGCGACCGTAAGATCGACGATGTGATGATTATCCGCGTTGAGCAGCTTTATCCGTTCCCGATGGACGAACTGGCCGAGGAACTGGCGCAATATCCGAACGCGGATGTCGTCTGGTGTCAGGAGGAGCCGTATAATCAGGGCGCGTGGTTCTTTGTTGACCGCCTGATCGAGGGCGCGCTGACGAAGGCGAAACACAAAGCGGCGCGACCGAAATATGTCGGGCGCGAGGCGGCTGCGGCTCCGGCGACGGGGATCAATTCCCGCCACGTAGCCGAGCAGGCGAAGCTGGTGGATGAGGCCCTTAAGGTTTAGGGGACGGTTAAAATCGCAGATCCCATGATTCTCCGGGATTCAAGATCGCGGTGCGCTGAGGTGGCGTCCTGTAATCCGTAGCGTCCGGCGATGGTGATTTCTATTTTTCCGGTTTCGATCATGGAAAACAGTGCGTGTGCTGAGGCGGCGTATTCGCTTTCCGTCCCGGTATAATACCAAAGCGAAGGGCGCGTCAGGTAGACTGATCCGTTTGACAGGAGCGCGGGCGGAAACGGATCGATGGCGCCGGAGGAATTGCCGAAGCTGACCATCGTCCCGCGTGGGGACAGGCATTCAAGGGATTTCAGGAACGTGTCCTTGCCGACGGAATCGTAAACCACGGGCACGCCCTTGCCGTTCGTGATGTCTTTCACGCGCTCGACAAAATTTTCCGTTTTGTAATTGATGACATGGTCGCAGCCGTATTTTTTGGCCAACGCGATTTTTTCAAGGCTTCCGGCTGTGCCGATGACGATGGCGCCGAGCGCCTTGGCCCATTGCAGCGCGATGAGGCCGACACCGCCCGCAATGGCGTGGAATAATATCGTCTCGCCGGGTTTTACGGTGTAGGTGCGGTTCAGTAAATATTCGGCGGTCATGCCCTTGAGCATTGCGGCGGCGGCGATGTCTTCGGGGATTGAGTCCGGTAATTTGATGAGGCGGGCGGCGGGCAGGACGCGCTTTTCCGCATAAGCACCGATGGGCATGGAGGCATAGCTAACGCGGTCGCCCGGTTTCAAGCTTGTTACGCCGGAGCCGATTTCCTCAACGATGCCCGCGCCTTCCATGCCGGGGGTATAGGGCAGGGGAACGGGGTAAAGGCCTGTGCGTTGGTAAATGTCGATGAAATTGACACCGATGGCGGTCTGAAGGATCAGGACTTCGCCGGGGGCGGGTTTGGGGATGGCGATTTCCTCAAATTTCAGGACTTCGGCACCGCCGTTTTCATGGACTCGGATTGCGTTGGTCATTTGCAGTTTCTCCTGTACTAGCTATATAGTCATCCTCATGCAAAAACAAAAGCGTTTTGACTTGTCCGTTTATTTTGTGGCCGATCCGTCGCTGTGCGCGGGGCGGGATGTGGTGGATGTCGTGCGGGCGGCTGTCAGGGGCGGCACGACAATGGTGCAACTCCGCGATAAATCGGGGCGGTATGACAGTGCAAAAATTCTGCGCGATTTTTTAAAGCCCTTGAGCGTACCGTTTTTGATTAACGACCGGGTGGATATTGCGCTGGCCGTGGATGCCGACGGCGTCCATCTGGGGCAGGGGGATATGGCGGCGGCATCGGCGCGGACAATGTTAGGCGGAGATAAAATCATCGGCGTGACGGCGTTCGAGAAAAGCCATTTCAAGGCGATTGATCCGGCGGTTGTCGATTATGCCGGGACAGGGCCGTTTTATCCAACGCAGACGGATAAGGGAAAGCCAGTTTTGGGCGCGGAGAAATTTCAGGAGTTGCTTCGGTTGTCGCCCGTGCCCGTTGTCGGGATCGGCGGGATCACGCCGGAGAATGCGGCGGCGGTTTTACAATGCGGCGCAGCAGGCGTGGCGATGATGCGGAGCATCTCGGCGGCGGAAAATCCAGAAGACGCGGCGCAGGCGTTTGTGGAAATTGTTCAAGATGTGAGGCGGGCAGCATGATTCCCAATGTGCTTTCTATCGCAGGCTCCGATCCATCCGGCGGGGCGGGTGTGCAGGCGGATTTGAAGACGTTTTCCGCGCTGGGGGCTTACGGCATGGCGGCGATCACGGCCTTGACCGCGCAGAATACCAAGGGTGTGACGGGGGTTTTTGAAGTGTCGCCGGAGTTTGTTGTGCAACAGGTTGCCGCCGTGTTCGATGATATTCGCGTCGATGCGGTGAAGATCGGCATGGCGGGGAGCGCAGCGACGATTGATATGCTGGCCGATTTCCTGCAGCAGAAAAAACCGCCGATTTTTATTCTCGATCCGGTGATGGTGGCGCAAAGCGGCGATTCATTATTGTCGGATGCGGCGGTCAAGCGGCTGGTGGCTGGGTTGTTGCCGCTGGCCAGCGTTGTAACCCCCAATATCCCGGAGGCGGAAGTCTTGCTCGGGAAAAAATATGACGGGGATATGGAGGGATTTGCGCGGGCGATTTTAAAGATGGGGGCGCGGGCGGTTTTGCTCAAGGGCGGGCATTTGACAGGCGCGGTGTGCCGGGATGTTTACGCGGATGAAAGCGGTTTGAGCGTTTTTGAGGAACCCCGCCTTGAGACAAAAAATAATCACGGCACGGGATGCACGCTGGCCTCAGCGCTCGCGGTTTTTATGGCGCGGGGGTTGCCGGGGGATGAAGCGGCGCGGGCGGCAAAAAAATATGTGACGCATGCGTTGAAGGAATCCGGCAGGCTGTCGGTCGGCGGTGGCGCGGGGCCGGTGAATCATTTTCATGCGCTGTGGAGATAATTGGTGAACGAATTTGAAACGATAGCCCGTTATTTCAAACCGTTGACCGAGGGGCGCGATGCGTTGCTGGACGATGCGGCGGTTTTATCCGTGCCGCCGGGGTTTGAGTTGGTGGTAACGAGCGATACGCTGAATGCGGGGACGCATTTTATGGCGGATGCGGCGGCGGGGGATATTGCGCGCAAGGCACTCCGGGTGAATTTGTCCGATCTGGCGGCGATGGGGGCAAGGCCGTTTGCATATCAACTTAATATTGCGTTTCCGGCGCGGCCTTCGGAAGGCTGGCTGGCGGAATTTACGTCCGCTTTGATGGACGATCAGAAAACTTTCGGGATATTTTGTTCGGGCGGGGATACGACGACGATTCTCGGGGCTTTCTCGATTTCCATTACGGCGATGGGG
>JBASFN010000209.1:0-31317 GCA_049653045.1 Alphaproteobacteria bacterium | reverse complement strand
GATAAGCCCCAAAACCCCCATGCTGTGCTGAAAACCAAAACGATCCTTCACTTCTATTTTTTCAGCGCGAGCCTTGATTTCCATTTCTTTGCCGTCGCGCTCAATCAGAAACGTCCTCTCTTCATCGAGGGAAATCATCATGTTCTGGCGAATATCATCAAAATCCTTGATTTTCTTGCCGTCAATCGAGATTAAAAGGTCATGGGGCAGGAATCCGTGTTTCGCCGCACTGGAGTTGCCTATGACAGCCGCCGCCACAGGCGGGGTCACGGGCTGCCCCACAGCAACAAACAACCCCGTCAAAAGGATGATTGCAAAAATATAATTGATGGCGGGGCCGGCAAATACGATCAAAGCTCTCTGCCAGATCGGCTTGGCAAAAAACGCTTGCTTGCGCTCATGCAGGGTTAAGGGGCGAACGGAGCCATCCTCCGGCTCCTCTACCCCGTCTAAAAACCGGGCACTTGAGGGGTCCACGTCTCCGAACATCTTTACAAAGCCGCCCAAGGGAACAAGGCAGATTTTCCAGCGTGTCCCGGCGCGATCGTTAAAACCAAACAGCTCCTTGCCGAATCCGATCGAAAAGACTTCGACCTTCACGCCGCATAGCCGCGCCGCGATGTAGTGCCCCCACTCATGCACGAAAACAAGAATGCCCAGAACAAGCAAAAACGTCCCGCCATATACCCAGACGTTCATACCGATCATTTGAAAAAATTCTACGATGCTCATTTTTTATATCCGGATTTTTTGCTTGTTCAGAGTGTCAATATAGGCGGAGGCGATGCGACGGGCAACCCCGTCATATGCCGTAAAATCATCAATAGTATCAATTCGTTCCCTAGAGCTATGTGACAGGGTATAGCCTACGACCTCCATTATATCAACAAAGCCGATGGTTTTATTCAAAAACGATTCGACAGCGACCTCATTTGCGGCATTTAAGGCCACGCAACTGCTTACGCCAGCCTTTAAAGAGTCATAGGCAAAACCCAAGGCCGGGAACCTGTCAAAATCAGGTTGCTCGAATGTCAGTTCCTTCATTTTTTTCCAATCCAGCGTTTGTCCCGGTGTTTCAATCCGGTCAGGCCACCCCAAAGCATGCGCCACCGGCGTTCTCATGTCGCTTGCGCCCATCTGCGCCAGAACCGATCCGTCCTTGTATTCGACCATGGAATGGACAACGGACTGGGGGTGGACAAGAACGTCGATTTTTTCAGGGGGCATGTTGAATAAATAATGCGCCTCGATAATTTCCAGTGCCTTATTCATCATTGTGGCACTATCAACGGTGATCTTTGGACCCATCGACCAATTTGGGTGGATCAAGGCTTGCTCCCGCGTTGCCTTGCTCATTTGCTCCCGCGTCCATGTCCGAAAAGGGCCGCCAGAGGCCGTCAGGATAATTTTCCGAATTCCTTCCGGGCGATCAAAGTCGAAGACCTGAAAAATAGCGTTATGCTCGCTATCAACCGGGAGGATTTTTGTGCCGGAACGCTCCGCCTCACGCATGACAAGGGGGCCGGCCGCAACCAACGGTTCTTTGTTAGCCACAGCAACAATCTTGCTATTCCGAATAGCCGCAAGGGTCGGCTTCAAGCCCGCCATGCCGACAATCGCAACAAGAGTGCAATCAACCGGCGTGGATGCTGCCGCCATTAACGCCCCTTCCCCGGCTTCCGCTTTGATGCTTGTACCGGATAGCGCCTCTTTCAAATCAGCAAAGTATTTTTTATCGCCAATAACCGCGCATTTTGCCTTTAACTTTATGGCCTGCGCGACAAGAGCATTCACGTTTCTGAAAGCCGTCACATAATGCACTTCAAATTTTTCAGGGGCCGATGCAATGACATCGACGGCGCACAGCCCGACAGAACCGGTAACACCCAGAATATTGATGCTTTTAATTTTCGAATACATAAGTGAACTGCTCAATGAAAAACAAGAAAACTGGCGCGGTCAACATTAAGGCATCCACGCGATCCAGCAACCCGCCATGGCCGGGAATGATCGTGCCTGTGTCCTTAACGCCCACATGCCGCTTGAGGCAGGAAATCAAGAGATCTCCCGCCTGCCCCACCACGCCGATAATTCCGCCGATCACGAACATGGCGAGTGATATTTTTGTCATCCCGTCCCATGTCTGGTGGGAATAAAAATAATCATAGGTATGGAGGAAAATATTGGCGCAAATGACCGGGAACACAGCCGCGCCGATCAGCCCAGCCCAGGTTTTGTTTGGACTGATAGACACAGCCAGTTTCGGTCCGCCAATCAGTTTGCCAGTAACGTATGCGCCAATATCGCTAGCCCAAATCATAATGACAAACAACAGGGCATATCGCACACCGTACTCATCGCGGATTAAATACCCCGCCCCAAAAGCAAGAAGCGTATAAAACAGTCCAGCCACCATCAGCGCATATTTATAGGGCGAGCGCAGGGCGAGGTAATACCATTCATAAAGAACCACAGCGATATTCACCGCAACGAGAATGACAAAGGGAAGCCCTCCATACAAAACTGCGGCAACAACAACGGGCATAATCATAATGGCGGAGAGAGTGCGTTGTAAAAGCCGGGACGAAAGAAGGGGCGGCATAGGGCTATCCACCTGACTTTTTCACGGCTCCAAAACGCCGATCGCGCCCCGCATATTCCTGCAAGGCCATTTCAATATCCTTGCGGTCAAAGTCAGGCCATAAGGTATCCGTAAACACCATCTCGGTATAGGCGCACTGCCAGAGTAGAAAATTACTGATGCGTTTTTCACCGCTGGTGCGGATGAGCAAATCAGGATCGGGAATATCGTGCGTCATCAAAAAGCCGGGGAAAATAGCTCCCATTTCCGCCGTCGCTGGAACCTGCCCTTTGCTAACACATTCCGCCGCAAAATTACGTGCGGCCTGCATGATTTCTTGCCGCCCTCCATAATTCAAAGCAATCACAACGGTAATTTTTTTATTATCCCGCGTCAGGGTCTCGGCGTTTTGAATCAACTGGACAATGTCATCGTCCAGTGCCTCCCGATCACCGATCACCCGAAGCCTCGCGCCATTTTTATGGAGGTCTGCTGTTTCCGAGCGCAAATAATACCGGAGCAAACTCATCAACTCCTTGATCTCGGATTCAGGGCGGCTCCAGTTTTCAGATGAAAATCCAAACAAGGTAACAAATTCAACGCCTAGATCGGCGGCGGCACTCACGACCTTGCGCGCCGCTTCCGCGCCTTGCCTGTGCCCCGCGGTGCGCGGCAAGCCACGCTTCCCCGCCCAGCGACCATTGCCGTCCATAATAATAGCAACGTGCGTGGGAGCCGAGGGCATTCGGACTAAACCTTCATTATATCGATTTCTTTGTCCGCCAGCATTTTGTCGATTTTTTCAATCGTCTGGTCGGTCATTTTCTGGACTTCATCGGACAGACGTTTTTGTTCGTCCTCGGACACGCCTTTATCTTTCGATTTTTTCAAAGCGTCCATTGCATCGCGGCGCACATTGCGAACCGAAACTTTAGTCGTTTCCGCATACTTCCCGGCCAGCTTTTTCAATTCCGTCCGGCGTTCCTCGCTCAAGGCCGGAATGGGAAGGCGCAAATTCGTTCCATCGGTCTGCGGGTTCAGGCCAAGACCGGAATCCCGGATCGCCTTTTCAACAAGCTTAACGTTATTACCGTCCCAGACCTGGACGATAATCATGCGCGGCTCCGGCACGTTGACGGTGGCCAACTGGTTCAGGGGCATTTTATTGCCGTAAGCCTCGACCACCACGGGATCAAGAAGGCTTGCCGAAGCACGGCCTGTCCTCAGCCCAGAAAATTCCTTTGTCAGCATTTCCACCGCGCCAGTCATACGGCGTTGAATATCAGCTTTATCGATCATTGTTTTTTCTTCCTCTTTATTTAACTTGAGACAACGGTAAACCGCCCCTCGCCCTTCACAACTTTTGCAAAATTCCCGTTCTCGCGGACGGAGAACACGACGATTGGAATGTTATTTTCACGCGCCAGAGAAATCGCCGTTGCATCCATAACCTTTAAATCCTTAGTTAGGACATCAATATAGCTGATCTTTTCAAACCGCTTGGCGTCAGGGTCTTTGTGCGGATCGGCGGTATAAACGCCATCAACCTTTGTTCCCTTAAAGATGGCATCGCAATCCATTTCCGAGGCGCGCAAGGCCCCGGCGGTATCGGTGGTGAAATACGGATTACCCGTCCCGGCGGCGAAAATAACAACACGCCCCTTTTCCATGTGGCGCATGGCGCGGCGGCGAATATAAGGCTCACAGATCGAATCCATGCGGATGGCCGACTGGACGCGGGTATTCACGCCCAAATGCTCAAGGGCATTCTGGAGTGCTAGCGCGTTAATCACAATGCCCAGCATCCCCATATAATCGGCGGTTGTCCGATCCATCCCTGTGGCTGATCCAGAGACGCCGCGAAAGATATTCCCGGCTCCGACCACCACACAGACCTGAACCCCAAGATCGACGACTTCTTTAATATCAGTAGCGACGCGCTTGACCGTATCGGGATCAAGGCCAAATTCCTTCTCCCCCATCAGGACTTCGCCGGACATTTTCAAGAGGATACGCCCGTATTTATAGGCCGGAGTGACTGATTTTTGTGATTTTACGGCGCTCATGGTTTTTGACCTGTCCTTGCTGCGAAGTCATTCTAATGTAATAACAGCCGCGAAGCAAAGCAACGCGGCTGTATAAAATTCGTTAAACAGAACCTTAACCGTTCGCAGCCTTAGCGACTTCGGCGGCAAAGTCCTCTTTTTCCTTCTCAATGCCCTCGCCGATCTGGAACCGGACATAGGCTTTGAGGGCGATAGGTGCGCCTGCGTCTTTAGCCGCTTTTTCAAGGACTTTCGAGATTTTAGTTTCGCCATCGATAACGAAAACCTGCTCAAGAAGAACAACTTCTTCGTAAAATTTGCGAAGACGCCCTTCGACCATTTTCTCGATGATGTCGGCAGGCTTGCCGCTGGCCTTGGCTTGATCGCGGAAAATGTCCTTTTCACGCTCGATCGCCTTAGCATCCACCGAGGCAATATCCAAAGCCTGAGGGTTTGCCGCCGCGATGTGCATAGCGATTTGCTTACCGACCGCCTCAAGAGCTTCGGGTTTTGCATCCGATTCAAGAGCAACCAGAACGCCGATCTTGCCAAGATTTGGCGCGAGCGCGCTGTGGATGTAGCCGGTCACCGCGCCCTTGCTGACGCTTAACCGGGTTGAACGGCGCAAGCTCATGTTTTCGCCGATGGTGGCAATCTTGTCGGTCAGGGTGTCCTGAACCGTCTTGCCGCCGACAAACTCGAGCTTTGCGAGTTGATCGGCATCATCCGCTTTCAGGGCGATTTTCGCGGTCTGCGCGACAAAAGCCTGAAACTCGCCGTTACGGGCAACGAAGTCAGTTTCCGAGTTAATCTCGACAACCGCCCCGGTTTTGCCGTCGGTGGCAATCGCAACCAGACCTTCTGCCGCCGTACGGCCAGATTTTTTGGCCGCCTTCGAGAGACCTTTTTTACGGAGCCAGTCAACCGCCGCCTCCATGTCGCCCTTGCTTTCAACAAGCGCGGCCTTGGCATCCATCATGCCGGCTCCCGTGGATTCGCGCAATTCCTTGACCATTGATGCTGTAATGTCAGCCATAGTGTCCTCTTACCTTCTTTTTGTGTTTATGAATAATTAGGCCGCAGAAACTTTCTTCGCCTGCGCTTCTTCATTGGCCGCCGCCTTTTCAGCAGGCAGTTCAACTTTAAGATCAGCCGACGCGCCGATGTCCTTGCCGGACTTACGAACTTCAGCCTGAAGACCGTCAAGAACAGCCTCCGCCACCAGATCGCAATACAACTCGATAGCGCGCAGCGCATCGTCGTTTCCAGGAATGACGAAATTGATGCCGTCCGGGTCAGCATTGGTATCAGCAATCGCAAAAACCGGGATCCCCAGTTTATTGGCTTCCTTCACCGCGATGTCTTCTTTTGTTACGTCGATGATGAACAAAGCATCAGGCTGGCCGCCCATTTCCTTGATCCCGCCGATGGAGGATTCGAGTTTTTCCTTTTCACGCGCCATCATCAGAAGTTCTTTTTTCTTATAGCCCGCGCCCTCGCCCGCGAGGATACGATCCACTTCGCGGAGGCGGTTGATGGAACCGGAAATCGTTTTCCAGTTGGTCAGCATACCGCCCAACCAGCGTTGATTGACGTAGTACTGGCCGCAGCGTTTCGCGGATTCGGCTACTTTTTCCTGAGCCTGACGCTTCGTCGCCACAAACAAGATACGGCCTCCATTGGCCGCAATGTCGCGGATCGCCTTAAGCGAGGTTTGCAGCATCGGGGATGTCTGTTGCAGGTCAATGATATGAACGCCGTTCCGAACACCAAAGATATATTGGCGCATTTTCGGGTTCCAGCGACGGGTGTTGTGTCCAAAGTGAACGCCTGCTTCGAGAAGTTGGCGCATGGTGAATTCTGGCATTGCCATGTTTATGTTCCTTTTCCGGTTAAGCCTCTGCGGGAAGGTCTGTATAAGGGAACCCCCTTACACCGGATGGGCCGATTAAAGCATCGCCCCTCTCCCCGCATGTGTTTTTACAAAATTGAGGCGTTTTTACAGGGAAAATGGGGGGGATGCAAGGAAAATATCAGGAAGGACCGCCATCCATATCCGCAGCATCGTTCGCGTCATAGCCAAACATTTCCCGCAACTCCTCAGGTATTGAATTTATATGGTTTTGGCGATCTTTCTCTAATTCGAACACAGTTTTATGCCATATTTCAAGGACTTCAGGATGTTTTTCAAAGAAAAACTCCGCCGCCTCCTGAAACTTTTCCAGTTCGCCAACCCGATTGGATCGAAACAAATCAACAGCCACCAGCTTCAAAGTTTCAATACCCCAATTGCGTACTGGATTGCCTTTCTGCATTTGACAGGCATACTGAGCGACCGCAAACATCCTGCCGATATCGCCCTCCTTTATAAAATCCATCAATTTTTTTGCTGAATCTTTGCTTAAGCTGCCAGCCTGCATTTCCTGAATGATCCCACCACAATGTGCAAGAACAGGGAGCAGAAACTCCTTTGTAAAATCCAATAACCGTAGAGTTTTTTCACTCATTGCCAGACATTCCTTAATTTGCCTGGCAACATCTTTATATTATGTATAACAAAAAGCCAATGTTTTTCTTACGCCTCCAATATTTCTTTTACCCCCGGCTCACCCCGGACGCTGTTTCGCGCTTGGGCACCGAAATTCCATCGACCCGGCAGGGCGATTTTAGCCTGCCGCCCGTCCCCGATTTCAAGATAAACGGTGATTTGAGAATTGCCGCGCCCCTCTTTATCAAGAAAATCCTTAATCTTTCGGGCGGGGAGCGGATCTTTTAGATAAACCCGGATTTCCCGAATTTTTCCCTCAAGGGCCTGTTCCAGCGGTTCCACCCGGTTGGCCGTAAAGCGGATTTGCTCCTCCCTCTGCTCGGCATCGACGCGCAGCAGCACCGTCCGCCCAGCCTCCAGAAATTCGCGGGAGGCGGCGAGGATTTCCGAAAACAGCGTGACCTCGAAAATCCCGGACGGGTCGGAGAGTTGGAGAAAAGCGTATTTATTCCCCTTCTGCGAAACTTTTTCCTGTTTCTTGAGGATGACCCCGGCCATCTGGTAGCTGCCCGCCGTTTTATTCAAGAGGTCACGCTCGACGTGGGAATAACTCTGGATATTCAGATTTTTGAATTGCGCCTGACGGCTATCAAGAGGATGAGCCGACAAATAAAAACCGACCGCGCTAAATTCTTTCTCCAACCGCTCCAGCGAGTCCCAGTCTTTTACCTTTGGTAATTCGGGCATCCCCAGCCCTGCGCCTTCGCCGCCGAATAAACTGACCTGACCGGAATTGCGTTCCTCGGCCAGAGACTGCGCGTGACGCAATAGAAGTTCCGCCGACGCGTTCATCTGCGCCCGATTTAAATTCAGGCTTTCAAACCCGCCCGCCGATGCCAATTGTTCAAACTGACGCTTATTGAGTAATTTAGGATCAATGCGCGAAATAAAATCCTCGATAGATTTGTATGCCCCGTGATCGCCGCGCTCGGCAATCAGCCCTTGCATCGCCGCCGCCCCAACACCCTTCAAGGCCGCCAGAGCATAACGGATCGATGTTCCCTCCACCTTGAAATCGACATTCGATGCGTTCATATCGGGCGGCAATAATTTTACGCCCATCCGGTCGAGGTCTTGCTTGAAGACGCTCAGCTTATCGGTGTTGCCCATATCCATGGTCATTGAAGCTGCCATGAATTCAAGCGGATGGTTGGCCTTTAGCCACGCCGTCCAGTAGGCGATTAAAGCATAGGCCGCCGCGTGCGATTTGTTGAACCCGTAACCAGCGAATTTATCAATCTGATTAAAAATCTCCTCGGCTTGATTTTTGGGAACATCGTTGTGCTCTTTTGCGCCGCGAACAAACTGGTCGCGCTGGGCATCCATTTCCTTTTTGATTTTCTTACCCATGGCGCGGCGGAGTAAATCGGCGCCGCCCAAAGTATAGCCCGCTAACACCTGTGCGGCCTGCATGACCTGTTCCTGATAGATCATAATACCGTAGGTTTCCTCCAGATATGGCTGGAGTTTTGGGTGGAGGTAATCAGGCTTTTCCTTACCCTCCTTCACCGCGACATATTTGGGGATGTTATCCATCGGTCCGGGACGATAGAGGGACACAAGAGCAACGATGTCCTCGAACCGGTTTGGCTTTACCTTGCGCAGCACGTCGCGCATCCCTGAACTTTCAAGCTGGAACACGCCAACGGTGTTACCACTCGCCATCAATTTATATGCCTTCGGATCGTCGAGTGGGATTTGCAGCATGTCGATCTTATCGCCATGGATCATCTCAATCGTCTTTTGGATGACCGTCATGGTCTTAAGACCAAGGAAGTCGAATTTCACAAGACCCGCTTGCTCGACATATTTCATGTTGAACTGCGTTACAGGCATGGTGGAGCGCGGATCGCGGTACATCGGCAGTAATTCATGCAAAGGCCGATCGCCAATCACAACGCCTGCCGCGTGCGTTGAGGCGTGGCGGTATAGCCCCTCTAGTTGCAGGGCAATATCAATTAGTTTTCTTTGTGTGTCATCCTTATCACGCTCAGCGCGCAAGTCGGCATCCTGCGCCAGTGCCTCGGCCAGCGTTACAGGCTGCGCGGGATTGTTTGGAATGAGTTTTGCGATCCTGTCTACCTGACCGTAGGGTAATTGCAGAACACGCCCGACATCGCGCACCACGGCTCGCGCCTGAAGTTTTCCAAAGGTGATGATCTGCGCGACGCGGTCATATCCGTATTTTTCCTGAACATAGCGAATAACTTCGTCCCGTCGTTCCTGGCAGAAATCGATGTCGAAGTCGGGCATAGACACGCGTTCTGGATTCAAAAAACGCTCGAACAGCAGCCCTAAAGCCAGAGGATCAAGATCGGTGATCCGCAGCGACCACGCCACAACAGATCCCGCGCCCGATCCCCGCCCCGGCCCAACCGGAATATTATTGTCCTTTGCCCACCGGATAAAATCAGACACGACGAGGAAATATCCGGGATAACCCATGCCCTTAATGACATCCAGTTCAAAGGCAAGCCTATCCCTATAAGGCTGATGCTCTGCGGATTCCTTGACGAAATTTTCCAAACGCCATTCAAGACCCTCCCGCGCCTGCGCCGCCAGTTCCTCGAACTCGCTCCGTCCGCCTTTTGTATCGAAGGCGGGAAGGATGGGATTGATCGGCTCCAGCAAAAATGAACAACGGCGAGCAATAACAAGCGTATTGCTGATGGCCTCAGGGACATCCTCAAAAAGTGCCGCCATATCCTCGGCCGATTTAAAGTAATGCTCCGGCGTTACCTTGCGGCGGTTTTCCTCGGTCACGTAACGCCCTTCGGCGATACACATCAGCGCATCATGCGCCTCATGCTCTGATGGCTTGGTGAAATAGCAATCATTCGTCGCTACAAGCGGAATATCATGCTTAAAGGCCAGATCAATCAATCCGCCTTCGCTCTGGTCTTCCTCCGGCCAGCCGTGACGCTGTAATTCGATATAAAGGCGATCCTTGAATATGCTCTTTAAAAATTGGATCTCCGCCTCGGCCTTTTCCACCTGACCGTGGCAGACGAAATTCGACAACGCCCCCTTTGATCCGCCCGTCAGGCAAATCAAACCCGCCGCATGCTCTGTCAGCTTTTCCTTTGTAATGTGAACCTTGGCTTGTGGGTCGCCCTGAAGATAGGCGTCACTTAACAGCAGGCACAGATTTCTATATCCCTCTTCCGTCTGAACCAGCAGAACCAGTTGATGCCCCTCTGATCCGACCTCGACCTGCACGCCGATAATGGGCTGGATGCCGGATTTTTTAGCTTCCATCGCAAATTCAAGCGCGCCGAACAAGTTGTTCGTGTCCGTCACCGCCACGGCGGGCATTTTCTCCGCCCCGCAGGCCTTTACCAGCTTTTTAACCTGAATCGCTCCTTCGGCCAAAGAATAGGCCGAATGAACATGCAGATGTACGAATGACGGAGAATCCATAATTGACAGGCTAAACTATGAGATCGCCAAGCAAAAGAGGCGATTAAAGTAACTAAATACACGCTTTTAATACATAAAGGTTGACAAGTCCGGCTATTATTTTCTATAACGCAGAAAAAAGGGAATGCCATGACCAATCAACGACTCGATGCTCTTAAAACAAGACTGCTCATTGATTCGGAGCTTTTTAAAAGGCTCGAAGACATTCTCAAGTCAATTGAGGATGTTGAGGTTACACCCCCTGGCCTCATCCCTTTTGCAACTACTACAAAATTCAAATCTAAAAATAGCGCGTCTTTAAATGAAAATCTGCTGACGCACATAATGATCGACTATAATCGTGACAATACTGTCTTTGCGATCAGGCAAGATGCAGAATTGCGCCAATATGCAATCTTTCTGAAGGAAATGTCAGACTTCCTGTCAAAGGAGAGAAAAAGACCGCCCAAGCCAAGCAACTCTGGCAGCAAACGCGCCTCCAGCAATTGGAAAAGCAACAACGCAGAATTTGAAAAAGACCAAAAGCTGGCAAAAATACTTAAGGAAGATATTACAGAAGGTATTCTTGGCATAGATGGTGTCGCTGAAACTTATGGAAAATTTTTACACAATGCTCTGAAAAATTTAAAAGGGCAAAATATCCATACGGCCTTTGCTTTTAAATTTGCAAGCCAAATGCGAGTTGAAATTGATTCCTTGCGCGACACATTCGATAAAATAAATTTTTTAAAGCCCCGAGATGTTGCTGCCTCTTACATGGATTTGTTTTTATGCGAAGCCGAGGCTTATGAGGATATTTTTGATATACAGACAGAAACGATTGCAAATCTTCTCAGTTACATAAAAGTAAAGAAAGACCTGTTTCTGGGAAAAACAGACAAATCCGAACACGCAAGCAAAAATACGTATGCTCCAAGACATCTGACCATGAGCCTACATAAAGCGAATCATCCTGTGATCCCTGTTATGAACCCGGAGCAGCAGCCCTATACATTGCCATGGTGGGAACACATCAATGAAGAAGATAAAAAGCTTGTCAAAATGTCCCTGCAAAAAATAGACACAATGATGGGAATTGCTCAGAATCACATGGAAAGACGGGCTTTGATGGCGCAATATGCGGAAGATTTTGAGAACACGACTCAAGAAATTCTTTATCCGTCAGCGCAGAAAACCTCACCCCCCTCAAAAGGGGACGATCTTTCCGGCCTTGAGCTCTAGCGTGCGGTCCATCTGATCGGCGAGGGTCAGGTTATGGGTGGCGACCAACGCGCCAATGCCACGGCTTCGCACCTGTTGCAGGAGCATTTGAAAAACTTCCGCCGCCGTTTCAGGATCGAGATTTCCCGTCGGCTCGTCCGCGAATAATAGCTTTGGGTCATTGGCGAGGGCGCGGGCGATGGCAACGCGCTGTTGCTCTCCGCCTGATAACAAGCCGGGGCGATGGGAGAGACGCTCACCGAGTTTTAAACCCTTTAAAATTTCTTCGGCGCGGTCATTGGCCTCGGTCTTGTTTTTTCCGGCGATGATCTGCGGCAACGCCACATTCTCGAGCGCCGAAAATTCCGGCAGCAGGTAATGAAACTGGTACACAAAACCAATATAATCGCGGCGTAGGCGTGTGCGCTCCGTGTCGGACATTTTCTGGGCTTCTTTATTGCCGATGCGGATTTTTCCGGCTGTTGGCTTATCGAGCAAACCGATCAGTTGCAAAAGGGTCGATTTCCCTGCGCCGCTCTGCCCCACGAGCGCGACCAGTTCCCCGGCCTCCAGCTTCATGGAAAGATTTTTGAAAATGGTGAGTTTGCGCCCGCCCTGCGTGAAGGTTTTTTCCAGTCCCTCCACTTTCAAAAGGACATTTTTTTCCATCGGGTCGGATGAGGCCGAAAGAGTTTTGACGTTATTCATAGCGGAGCGCCTCCACGGGGTCCAAACGCGCTGCGCGCCATGCGGGGTAGATGGTTGCGGCGATGGAGAGACCAAAGGCCATGAGGATAATAGTAATGACTTCGCTCCAATCAACGACGGCGGGAATTTCCGAGAGAAACCGAATTTCCGCCTCCCACATTTTCCAGCCGGTTAGGCCTTCCAGCCATTTATGAATGCTTTCAATATTGAGGGCGAAGGAAATACCTAGGATGGAGCCGAATAAAGTGCCCGCCACGCCGATGCTTGCCCCGGTCAGCATAAAGATTTTCATCATGTTGGAGCGGGTTGCGCCCATCGTCCGCATGATGGCGATGTCGTGCCCCTTATCCTTTACCAACATAATCATGCTGGAGATGATGTTAAAGGCCGCAACGATGATAATCATGGTCAGGATCAGGAACATGACGTTGCGTTCGGTCTGAAGGGCGTTATAAAAATTCTTGTTCATGTCGCGCCAGTCATACACCCCGGCCTGTCCCTTGATCGCTACCGAGAGGGATTCCCGAACCGTGTCGAGATCGTCGGGGTTTTTGAGGAAGACCTCCAACGCCGTCACTTCGCCGGGAAGTTGGAAAAAAGTTTGCGCAGCTTCGAGGGGGACGAAAATAAACCCGCTGTTGTATTCGTACATATCGACATCGAAAATCGCGGCAATTTCATAGGCGCGCTGGCGCGGCATGGAGCCGAAGGGGGTCGATTTCACCTGCGGCGAGGTCAGGGTAATACTGTCGCCCGGTTTGACCTTTAATTTATCCGCTAAAACCCTGCCGATAAGGATGCGGTTATCGGTGAAATCTTCGAGTTTTCCAGCCTTGATTGAATCGCGGAGGATCGGGCGATTGGTAAAATCCTTCCACGCAATGCCGCGCACCATCACGCCCGTTGATACGCCGCCCTTGGAGACAAGCCCCTGGCTTTCGATGATGGGCGTGACTTCCTGTATGCCGTCGATCGGGCGAATGCGCGAGGACAGAAAATCGTAATCATAAAGCGGCCCCTGAAGCGAATAAACATTCATATGCCCGTTGAGGCCGAGGATACGGCTGAATAATTCCTGACGAAAGCCGTTCATCACGGACATGACGATAATGAGCGTCGCCACGCCGAGCATAATGCCGGCAAAGGAAAACCCCGCGATAACGGACACAAACCCTTCGGCCTTCCTCGACCGAAGATACCGCCACGCGACCATGCGTTCAAAGGGGGAGAACATCAATACGCCTTCCCGACAATTGCCTTTTTGCCGCCATCGGCCATGGGCAGGCAGCGTGTGGTCAGGGAGTGATCGGATTTTAGTTTTTCGAATGCTTCGCCAGAAATTTCGGAGGTGTCGAGGCGGATAAAGCCCGTGCCGCCGTTTTTGTAATACTCCTCGGCTTCCTTGACATTTTTTACATCGTGGATGTTTTTATCGCGGAAGGATTTCGCCTTTTCAAAGATGTTTTTATGCATATCGTCGAGGATGCCGGAAACCGTATTCACGAATTCATCCGCCGTTACCGTTTTCTTCGAGTCCTTGCCGATGTCGCGGCGAATATAGGTGAGTTTCCCCTCCTCCATCTCGCGGCCGCCGATTTCAACGCGCAAGGGGACGCCCTTTTTAATCGCCGACCACATTTTATTTGGGGTGCGTTCGTCGGTGTCGTCGATGTGGACGCGGACGCCTTTTGCCCGAAGGCTCTCTTTTATTGATCTCACATAATCCGAAAGTTTTTTAATGTCTGTGTCTTCGCGGGTGATAGGGATAATCACCACATGATACGGCGCGGCACGGGGGGGCATAATCATCCCGTCGTCGTCGGCGTGGGTCATAATCATCGCGCCGATCAGGCGCGTCGATACGCCCCATGAGGTCGTATAGGCGAATTGTTCCGTTCCGTCCCTGCCCTGAAACTTGATGCCGATGGATTTGGCAAAATTCTGGCCGAGGTCGTGGGAGGTTCCGGCCTGAAGCGCCTTACCGTCCTGCATCATCGCCTCGATCGTGTAGGTCGAAACCGCGCCGGGGAAGCGTTCTTCCTCGGTCTTTTCGCCCTTGATGACGGGAATGGCCAATGTGTTTTCAGCAAAATCAACGTAGGCGTCCAGCATTTTTAGCGCGTCTTCCCGCGCCCCTTCCGCCGTTTCAAAGGCGTTATGCCCTTCCTGCCACAAAAATTCAGAGGTCCGCAGGAACAACCGCGTGCGCATTTCCCAACGCATGACGTTGCACCATTGGTTCAGCTTTAAGGGCAAATCGCGGTATGACTGGACCCACCGTGCCATCGCATCGCCGATGATGGTTTCCGATGTCGGGCGGATAACGAAAGGCTCCTCCAGCTTGGACGATGGGGCGGGGATCAATTTTCCATCCGGCCCGGCCTCTAGCCTATGGTGGGTAACGACGGCACATTCCTTGGCGAACCCCTCGACATGTTTTGCCTCGCGGCTGATGAATTCGAGGGGAATCAACAACGGAAAATAGGCGTTCTGGACGCCAAATTCCTTTATCATTTTATCGAAAACGGACTGGATATTCTCCCACACGGCGTAACCGTAGGGTTTGATAATCATGCAGCCGCGCACGGGCGAATTTTCGGCCATGTCGGCGGCTTTGATAACCTGCTGGTACCATTCGGGAAAATCTTCGTCCCGCGTGGGGGTGATGGCTGTTTTTGGCTTGTTCATAGGCATTATTTACGGCATCGGGGCTCGAGTGTCTACGGTTTTGAAATCCTCGGCGATCATTCCCATGGATATGCCCCTGAAATCAATGATATTGGCCTCGATCAAGACATAAATCGCCCCCCAAACCAGAAAGGAAACCCCCGTTGTAATCAAAAACTTTTTCCTGATCTGCGGATGGATCGGTGCGCCCGTCCCCCCGGCTTCATCCCGCTTAACCCCCCAAGGCAAAACGCAAAAAATAACCGTCCACCAGACAACAAAATACACCATCAGGCCGGTGAAAAAATCCATATCAAACCCTTATGACATGAACCGTCGCTTTGGGCTTGATCCCTAGGGTATGAACAAAGAACCGTCGGATACCGATCCGGAGTTCTTCCTCAATGAAATGGGAATCTTTTAGATCGGCCACGTTCATGTCCTCTATAATATCAAGAATCTCATCGTAAAGATTATCCTCAATTTTGACCTCTCCGGGGATTTTTGAGTCAATCAAGCCAATGGTCTCCAGTTTTGGATCGCCGAGGATATTGCCCTTTTTATCCAGAACAAGACTCAAGAAAACCGCCCCAGTAAATTGCAATTTACGTCGAGCGGCGATGGAGCCATGGTCAGCGGAAATGATCCGCTTCTGATCGACGGCCAGAATGCCCGTCCTGACGTGATCGACAATTTCGACCTTACCCGGAGCAAGCCGAATGACCGAACCATTCGATGGCACAACGACATTGCCGATCTGGCACTGACTGGCAAGGGCGGCGTGGGCATCTAGCTGCACGCGCTCGCCGTGAACAGGGATAACCGCCTGAGGCCTTACCCATTGAAGCATCTGCGCGATTTCATCTCGGCAGGGATGGCCGGACACATGGATGATACTGTCTGTATCGGATGGGGTGATAATCTGGATTCCCGCCGCGCTCAGGTTGTTTTTAACGTCACTGACATCCCGTTCATTTCCAGGAATCGACCGGGCAGAAAAAATAACCGTATCGCCGCGATTAAGACTGACGCTCCGGTGATCGCCGCGTGAAATTCGCGCCAAGGCCGACCGGGTTTCGCCTTGCGACCCCGTTACGATCATCACCAGTTTTCCCGGCTGAATATCCTCAATCTCCTCTTCACTGAGAAAATGCGGAATATCGCGCAGATAACCGCATTCCATCGCCGCATCAATCATCCGGTGCAAGGAACGCCCGACAACCGCGACCTGACGACCGCATTTCTTTGCCGCCCTGACAATACTGATGACACGCCCGATGTTAGAGGAAAAAATCGTAACCGCGATACGACCCTGACATTTTTTGAATTCTTGCTCGAGGCCAGACTCCACATCACTTTCAGACCCCGCACGCCCCGGAACCTCGGCGTTGGTGGAATCCCCGACATAGGCCACGATGTTTTTATTACCGGCCTCGATAAAATGATTTTCATCAATGGCCTTCCCCACCACAGGACGCGGATCGAGATTCCAGTCGCCACTGTGCAAAACATTCCCCTCTGGCGTTTCGATCAAAAGCGAGCATGTATCAGGAACCGAGTGCGAAACAGGCAACAGAGTTAAACCGAATGGCCCAAGATCAAAATGCTTTGTTGGTTCGACAATATGAACGGGAACGCCCTTAACCCCGGCTTCGCTGAGCTTTACGCGCAAAATAGCCGCCGTAAACTGCGTTGTATAAATCGGGCATTTCAAACGTTTCCAAAGATACGCCACCGCTCCGATATGATCTTCGTGCGCGTGGGTAATGACCAACCCTTGAATTTTATCCTGATTTTGTTCAAGAAATTCCGGATCGGGCAGGACAAGGTCTATGCCGGGGAATCGTTCATCCGCAAATCCCATCCCGCAATCGACAACCAGCATTTTACCGCCGGAAATATAGACGTTCATATTCACGCCAAATTGTTCGCTCCCCCCCAAGGGAACGAAATACAAAGAATCTTTGTCGAATTTAGGTTTGTGAGCCGGCTTGTTCATTTTTGTTTTTTCAAATGCCGGTACACCAGCAAAAGTCCTTTTAGGGTTAATTCATCATCAATTTTTTGAATGATTTTTGTGTGCGGCTGGAATAACGGCGCCAGACCGCCTGTCGCCAGAACGAACGGTTTTTTTTCCCCGAGTTCTTTTGCAATCCCGGCGACGATTCTCTCTACAAGGCCGAGATAACCAAAGAATATCCCGGATTGAATGGCCTCCACCGTGTTTTTGCCGATAACGGTAGGCGGCTTTTTAATGCTGATTCTCGGCAGTTTTGCCGCCGCACGCTGTAACGCCTCAACGGACAGGTTAATGCCCGGCGCAATCGCACCACCCGCATAACGTCCCTTTTTGTCGACAACATCAAAAGTCGTCGCTGTTCCGAAATCGATAACTACCGCCGGGGATTTATAAAATGTTTTGACCGCCAGTGCATTCACAAGCCTGTCTGCGCCGACCTCTTCCGGATTATGAAGATCGACTTTTATTGGCACGTTATTCAAGCCGATCATAATCGGGGTTTTCTTTAAATATTTTTTACAAAAATTGACGATGTGAAAATCCGCATCCGGGACCACCGAACTGACGATCACGTCATCCAGCTTTTCCCAATCAATATCCGCCAATAAAAAAAGATTTTTGAGGAAAGAAGCATACTCGTCCGCTGTGCGGGACGCTACAGTCTGGCAACGCCAATGCGCGAGGCTTTTCTCCCCCTGGTAAACGGCAAAAACCGTGTTGGTATTCCCAATATCAATCGCAAGCAGCATCATAATGAGGTGTTTATAAGGTAAACTTCGCCCGCCGTCACCTTTTTCAAGCGCAAATCCCGATCATGGAGCAAAAGATTGCCATCATCGTCTATGCCATGGAACTGACCTTGCTCAATCTGCGCTCCCACCCGAATACGCAGGCTTTCATCCCTTTTATGCGCTATTTTCAGCCATCTATCCTTAATTTCGGCAAACCCTTCTCTGTTCCATGTACTGTAAAGATCACCTAGGTTTTTAAGGAATTCGTCGCGTATAGCTTTAACCTTTAAGGGTTTCAGAGTATGAAGATTAAGGGCCGTGGCAATTTGGCGTGGGCCGGAGGCGATATTAAGCCCCACCCCGACGGCGGCATAAAGTATCGCCCCGCTTGCCGATACCGATGTTTCTATCAATATTCCGGCGCATTTTTGATCGTCGATCATTATATCGTTCGGCCATTTCAAACGCATTTTTTCAGGATCTTTAAGATGCGGGCGTACTGTATCCGCAAGAGCCACAGCAATCAAAATGGACAATTGGCCAATCTGGCGTGCATGGCAAGAGGGTCTCAATAGGACGGACAGGTACAGATTTCCCTTTTCAGAGACCCATTCCCGACCATGCCGCCCCCGCCCCTCGCTTTGTTCGAGCGCATGAATGACACGCCCCTCCGGGGCTTCCATCTCGGCCATACCTTTAACAATATCCTGGGTGCTCTGGACGGTATCATAGGTTTCTATAGACCAACGAATGGACAATGGCTTATCCCACGAACAGGGAGGCGGCGGCGTTTTTCGCTATCGTGATAATCAGCGATGGCTTAAACACAAAACCAATAACAAAAAATGCTGACAAAAACAAAACAACCCGACGGGCAAAAGGAATGCCCGCGTCGAATGCGTCCTGCGGCGCATCGAAGAACATGACCTTCACCACACGCAAGTAATAATAAGCCCCCACCACCGAAGTCAAAACGCCCAGAACCGCCAGAACATACATTTCGCTTTCTATCGCCGCCTGAAAAATTATCAGCTTGCCGAAAAACCCAGCCATGGGGGGAATGCCGCTCATTGAAAACATCATAATCGCCATGACATAGGCCAAAGCCGGATTTGTCCGGGATAGGCCAGCGAGATCGCCGATAGTCTCCAACTCCTTACCACCGCGCCGCATACTGAGAACCACCGCAAAAACCCCGGCAGTCATGACGAGGTAAATCAAGAGATATAAAACAACTGCCCCAGCCCCAACCTTGCTGGCCGTCGCCAATCCGATCAAGGCATAGCCCATATTGCCGATAGAGCTGTAGGCCAGAAGGCGTTTTATATTTTCCTGAACCAGTGCCGCAAAAGAACCGACGATCATCGAGGCCGCCGAAAGGAATATAATAATTTGATCCCACTGGCCGGAGGCCGCCGCAAAAGGTTCAAACAACAGACGCATTATCATCGCCATTGCCGCAATTTTGGGAACGATGGCAAAAAAAGCCGTAACGGATGTCGGTGCACCCTGATAAACATCAGGTGTCCACATATGGAATGGCACGGCGGAAATCTTGAACGCCAGACCGCCCAACAAAAACACAAGACCAAAGGTAATGCCGACGGGAATATGCTGCATTGTGCCGAATGTCGCATATAAAACGCCGTAATCCAGCGTGCCAGTAAACCCATAAATCAGGGAAATTCCAAACAGGATCATCCCGGACGAGAGTGCGCCAAGGGAGAAATATTTAACCCCGGCTTCGGCAGATTTTGCGGAGTTGCGCCGAAATGCCGCCAGTACATACAGGCTCAGAGATTGTAATTCGAGTGCCATATAAAGGGATAATAAATTGCTGCTGGAGACCATCAGCATCATCCCGATTCCGGCAAAAATCATCAGAACCGGATATTCAAATCGCCCGATCCCTTCATCCTCCAGATATTTCACTGACAGAGAAATAGACGCTATCAAACCAATTAAAATAGAGAGCTTCATCACCCCGGCAAAATTGTCGAACTTAAACATGCCGTTCAGGACGACATCTTCATGCCAACTGAAACCCAGCATAATAAAGGCCGCTATAAAACAACAGGCAACCGCCGCCCAGGAAATGAATGCAAGGGAATTGCCCTTCCGCATGACACCTGCAATGAGCAAAACCATGCCACTAACGGCCATAAACAATTCTGGCAAAATAGGAACAAGATTAAAACCGATCATTGTTTTTCTCCTGAGTCCTGTGCGTGATGCTTCTGATAATCCGCTACAAGTTTTTCTACCGATGGGCCGATGCGATCCATGATAACGCCGGGGAAAATCCCGATCCACAGAACCATAAGGACAAGCGGAAATAAAATAGCCTTTTCGCGCCAGCTCATATCCGCCATCGCCCCGGCATCTGCGTTCACCAAGGGGCCAAAGACAACGCGGCGATAGAGCATCAACATATAAGCCGCGCCCAGCACAAGCCCCGAAGCCGCAAAAATCGCGGGCATTTTATCGACCTGAAACGTGCCCAGCAGCGCCAGAAACTCACCCACAAAACCGCTTGTCCCCGGCAAGCCCACCGAGGCCAGCATGAAAATCATAAAGACCGTCGCAAAAACGGGCATGTTCTTGACGATGCCGCCGTAACGAGCGATCTCCCGCGTGTGCAGGCGGTCATACAGAACACCAACACAAAGAAAAAGTGCCCCGGAAATCAAGCCGTGGCTTATCATCTGGAAGATACCGCCTTCGATCCCCTGTATCGTGCCACTGAAGACTCCGATCGTTACAAATCCCATATGGGCGACGGAGGAATAGGCCACCAATTTCTTCATATCGTCCTGAACCAAGGCCACCAACGAGGTGTAAATAATGGCGATGACACCAAGCCACATCATCAGGGGCGTGAAGTAAATGCTGGCATCCGGCAATATGGGAAGAAAAAACCGCAGGAAGCCGTATCCGCCCATCTTCAGCAAAACGCCGGCAAGAATAACAGACCCCGCAGTCGGGGCTTCAACGTGTGCATCGGGCAGCCATGTATGCACAGGCCACATGGGGAGCTTCACAGCAAAGCTGGCCAAAAACGCAAGCCACAGCCAGAATTGCAACCCGGGTTCAACCGGGTTTTTCATCAATTCAGGAATATCGGTCGTTCCGGTTTTGACATAGAGCGTTAGCATCGCCAGCAACATCAAAACCGATCCCAAGAGCGTATAAAGAAAAAATTTATACGATGCATAAACCCGGCGCGGTCCACCCCAAACGCCAATGATGATGAACATTGGAATCAGAACCGCCTCGAAAAACACATAGAACAGAATGGAATCGAGCGCACAGAATGTGCCGATCATAAAGGTTTCAAGAACAAGAAACGCCGCCATATACTCGCGGATGCGTTTTTCAACGCTCTCCCACGCCGAAATGATGCAGACAGGCGTCAGGAGTGCGGAGAGAAGGACAAAGAACATCGAAATACCGTCCACGCCCATATGATAGGAAATACCTAGCGGTTTCAGCCATTCGAGCTTTTCCACGAACTGGAAATCGGCACTGCCGCCATCGAATTTCAGGAACATATAAACGGCGAGAGCTAATGTAAAAAGAGAAGTATAAAGAGCCATAAAGCGGCTGTTACGCGCAACGGCGGCTTCCTCGCCCCGGATCGTCAGGATAATCAACACCCCCAGCAAAGGCAGGAACGTCATGACCGATAAAAGCGGAAACCCAATCATGTTTTATCCCCCCTGCCCTGCGCGGAACACGAACCACGACAGCATCGAAATCACCGCAATCATCATCACAAAGGCGTAGTGATAGATAAATCCACTCTGGAACCGACTGAACAACATTGCAGCTATTTTTGAGGAGTAGGCTCCACCATCCGGGCCGAACCGATCAATCAGACCTTGGTCGCCGCGCTTCCAGAAAACACGCCCGAGCCAATGCGCAGGTTTTACAAAAAGAGCATGATATATTTCATCGAAATACCACTTGTTGAAAAACAAGAGATGAAGAGGTTTTACTATCCGCACAATCGCCGCCGACGATCCCGCAAAAAACATATAGATGATAAACGCCAAAGCAATACCTCCACCACCCATGACAAGCGGGAGTTTCTTTACCCACTCCGGCACATGGTGCGCGGCCTCTAGAGTGTCATTCTCCGGCATCACGAATAAAGCCTTACCCCAGAAATCATGCCTGTTCCATGTATCGTGACATTCCGCATTGGCACAATCCATCAACGCAGAGTGACCGCTTCCGACGAATCCGCCATGAAAAACAAACCCGGTAAAAACCGCACCCACCGCTAGAACCAGCAAGGGCACAAGCATCACGGGCGGCGACTCATGAACATGCTCCATCGTGTGATGGTCTGCGCGGGGCTTCCCGTGGAAGGTCATAATGATAAGACGCCAATTATAAAAGGCGGTCATAAACGCGGCGGCGATACCTGCCCAGAATGCAAAATCCCCGAACCATGTATGGTCGGCATAGGCGGACTCGAGAATAATATCCTTAGAATAGTACCCGGCGAAAAACGGAATCCCGGCCAGCGCAAGGCCGCCAATCCACATCATGGCGTAGGTCACGGGGATTTTTTTCCAGATGCCGCCCATATTCCGCATATCCTGCTCATCCGACATGGCATGAATAACAGAACCAGCCCCTAAAAACAGGAGCGCCTTAAAAAACGCGTGGGTCATCAGATGGAAAATCGCGGCACCATAGGCCGACACGCCGAGGGCAAAGAACATATAGCCAAGCTGGCTCATGGTTGAATAGGCGATCACGCGCTTTATGTCGAACTGGGTCATGCCGATGGTGGCAGCGACAAACGCCGTGGCCGCGCCGACCAGCGCGACGACGACAAGCGCATCTGGCGCGTATTCAAATATCGGCGACATGCGGGCAACAAGAAACACGCCGGCGGTTACCATCGTCGCGGCGTGTATCAGGGCGGATACGGGCGTCGGCCCCTCCATCGCGTCAGGGAGCCATGTGTGCAAGCCAAGCTGCGCTGATTTTCCCATTGCACCCATAAACAGGAGAAGGCAGATGACCGTCATCGCATGGTATTCAGAGCCGAGGAAATTGATTGTCGTATCGGCGTGGCTGGCGGCTTGATCGAAAACGGTCGTGAAGTCGATACTGCCGAACACGGCGAAGGTCGCCATCGTACCGAGCGCGAGGCCAAAATCTCCGACGCGGTTGACGATAAAGGCTTTCTGCGCCGCCGCGTTGGCCGAGGGTTTGTGATTCCAGAAGCCAATCAGGAGGTATGAGGCTACGCCGACACCCTCCCACCCGAAGAAAAGCTGCAAGAGGTTATCCGCCGTCACCAACATCAGCATGGCAAAGGTGAACAGGTTTAAATACGACATAAAGCGGGCGCGTGCTTCATCGTGGCTCATATAGCCCACGGAATAAATATGAACGCAAGACGAGACGATATTCACCACGCACATCATCACGACGGAGAGTTGATCCACGCGCAAAGCCCAACTCACCGAAAAATCACCGGAGGTCAGCCAGTTGGCCAGAACAGTGGTATAGGGCGCATTGCCGAGGATGACTTTCTGGAACAGTATGACCGAGGCGGCAGCGGCGGCCAGCATCACGGCACACGCAATAAAATTCACAGCCCGCGCCCCCAGTTGTTTCCCAAACAACCCGGTGATTAAAAACCCTGCGAGGGGTGCAAATACGGCGATCAGTTCCATGCCCTACCCCTTCATCTCCGAAATATCTTCGACGGCGATTGTGCCCTTGGCGCGGAAGAAGGTCACGAGGATGGCGAGGCCGATGGCGGCCTCGGCGGCGGCGACGGTTAAAACGAACATCGTGAACACCTGCCCGGCCAGATCATGCAGGAACACTGAAAACGCAACAAAGTTGATATTGACCGCCAGCAGCATCAATTCAATCGACATCAAAATAACGATCATGTTTTTGCGGTTGAGGAAAATACCAAATACGCCGACTGTGAAGATCAAGGCGGCTAATGTCAGATAATGTTCAAGGCCGATCGTCATTATGCGCCCTTCCCGGTTTCAACCTTACGGATTTCAAGCACATCGGACACCTTACGCGAAGTTTGGCTTGCTATAGATTGCTTCCTTACGCCGGGGCGGACGCGATGCGTCAGGACAATCGCGCCGATCATGGCGACCAGCAGAATGAGGCCGGCCACCTGAAACGGGAAAATATAATCAGTGTAGAGAATGCCGCCCAGCGCCTCGGTATTTGTCAGCCCCTCGAACCGAGTCATCGGCTCGGCAAGGTTGAGGGCAATGGATGGAACTGTGCCCCAGACCGAATAGATCAGTGCCAGTTCCCCAAATAAAACCCCGCCGATCACAAGCCCCATCGGCACATACTGCATTGCGCCCTTTCGCAGGTGGGCGAAATCAATATCCAGCATCATCACGACAAACAGGAACAACACCGCCACTGCGCCGACATAGACGATGACTAGGAGCATGGCGATAAACTCCGCCCCGAGCAGCACGAACAACCCCGCCGCATTGAAAAAGGCGAGAATCAGAAAAAGCACGGAATGAACCGGGTTGCGCGCCGTAATCACCATAAGGGCACTTAAGGTCAGGATACCGGCCAGAGCGTAAAAGGCGAGTGCCTCGATGAGCATGGAAGTGTTCTTCTAATAAAAAATATCAGGCTGATCTTTTCTAGTCCTTTCAGTAGACTAGCGCAAGACCGCCCATGAAAATTATTAACGGAAGTTTTTACCGATACGGCGCATCGGCGGCAAGGTTAGCGGCGATTTGGGCTTCCCAGCGGTCGCCATTCGCCAGCAAGCGGTCTTTGTTATAATAAAGCTCCTCCCGCGTTTCGGTGGCAAACTCGAAATTCGGGCCTTCGACGATGGCATCCACTGGGCAAGCCTCGGCGCACAGGCCGCAATAGATGCACTTCGTCATGTCGATGTCATAGCGGGTGGTGCGGCGCGATCCGTCCGCCCTTGGCTCGGCCTCAATCGTAATCGCCTGCGCGGGGCAGATCGCCTCGCACAGTTTACAGGCGATACAGCGTTCCTCGCCGTTGGGATACCGGCGCAGCGCGTGCTCCCCTCGAAAGCGCGGCGAAATCGGGCCTTTTTCATACGGGTAATTGATCGTCACCCTCGGCACAAAAAACATATATTTCAGCGTCAGGGCAAAACCTTTGACGATTTCCTGAAGCAATAACGATTGTGCAATGTTTGCAAGTGCCATAGTTCCCCTACCCCGGTAATGCATCAAAGGCCAGTAGAATCCCCGCCGTCAGGACGACCCAGAACAGCGTCAGGGGCAGGAACACTTTCCACCCCAACCGCATCAACTGGTCATAGCGAAACCTCGGCAAGGTCGCCCGCGCCCAGATGAAGAAGAACAGAATGGCGCAGGTTTTGAGGGCAAACCAGATGATTCCCGGCACAAAGCCCAGAAACCACATGCCGAAAGGGGGAAGCCAACCGCCGAGGAACAGGGTGGTCGCCATCGCGCTCATCAAAATCATATTCGCGTATTCGCCGAGGAAAAACAGGGCGAACGCCATGGCCGAATATTCCACCATGAAGCCGCCGGTAATTTCCGATTCGCCCTCCGGCAGGTCGAACGGGGCGCGGTTGCACTCGGCCAAAATGGAAATCAGGAATACGATGAACATTGGGAACAACAAAACCTGCATCCAGATCGGACGCGGTGCGAGGACGATGTCCTGTAAATTCAGCGAGCCTGTGCAGAGCAAAACCGTCACAATAATAAGCCCCATCGAAACTTCATAAGACACCATCTGCGACGCGGAGCGCAGGCCGCCCAGAAACGCATAGCGCGAATTCGATGCCCAGCCGGCCATGATGATTCCATAGACGCCCATCGAGGAAATGGCGAATAGGTACAGAATGCCCACGTTAATATTCGCCAGCACCCAGTCACGGTCGAACGGAATCACCGCCCACGCCACCAGCGACAGCGCAAACAATAAAATCGGCGCGAGAAGGAAAACAACCTTGCTGGATTGTGAGGGGATAATGGTTTCCTTGGAGAATAATTTTAGGCCGTCCGCGATCGGCTGGAGCAGCCCGAACGGTCCGACGGTAATCGGCCCCTGCCGTTTCTGCATGCCGCCCATGACCTTACGCTCGGCATAGGTCAGGTAGGCCACAGCTACCAGAACGCCGACGACAATCAACAGGACGTATAAAAGCGTCCACGCCGTCCAAAGCCCATATACTTGCCAGAGTTCCATCATGCCCGGACATAAAAACACTTCTGCGGGGCGATGTGAAGGGGAGGACTAAAAAAATTCAGGAGTTTGCGCCGAATTTCAGCGATGCAGACGGAGCCTGTGCGACTTGTGTTTCCTGATCCTGACCGCCGGGGGTAGACGGAATATCATCCAGTTTAACGCCTAAGAAACTGAGAAGCGGCCCTAAAAAGCTGTTCAACATGGATGCAAAAAAGTTTTGTGACGTCAGGGTTGCGTTATCTTTGAATACTGATGCCAGCGGCGGTTCTCCCCCCATTTCCCTAAGCTTGTCGGCGGCGGCAAAATAATGGCTGGCGGATTTTGGTTCGTTATTTGTGGTTTTTATTGCTTCATCTATATGTTCGTCCATTGTCAGGGCGGTTTGGGTTTGCGGCGCGCCTTGCCTGCATTTCTTTTCTATATCCTCATGCACATAAGCACCGACGAAATTTCGCCTTACGGTTCCACCCGGATTATTCAAAGGATCAAAGGATAGATATTTTGTCTGTCCATTAACCTCTGTCACCATCTCGACGTGACCGTGCATACTCCCGCCATTGCCGTGGCGTTTCCCCGGCGGGTCGCGGTCATAGACCAATACTGTGCCAGGTGGGGCATTTTCAGGCGTTATCGGCTTCCCGTCCGTTCCTACCGTTACCCTCTTCCACCCGCTATTATCATCCTTTACCTTATTCTCCAGAATGCCTTTCCACATATGGCCGTCGCCGCTATCACTCTTGTCAATCAGCCCCAGCCCATACAGGACGTTATGAACACCGCGCCCACAATATGTCGTGGGCTTCTCTCCGCCCGCACTTCTGCCCGCATTATCGTGCGCAGCAATATCATTGGCCTTCGCCAATATCTGATCGCCTGTTTTATTTTCTATGTTGTAGGCCATTTTCCCTGCTGCGTTTCGCCTTTGCTTACCGCAAATATCGCAGGATCATTGTAAATTCAGGACATTAACAAAAAGTTAATTTTTGAAATTATGGGAATATTGGGGGCTTTAGGCGGCCTTAATAAACCGCGCCATATTAGGGACGAAATAATTGGGGCCTTTCAAGACCTTTCCGTCGGATTCGCGGCGGATGGGCTTGCCGTCCTCGCCCAGCTTGGACATGTTCGAGCGGTGAACCTCGGCAAAGGCGGCCTCTTTCACATCATGGAGGCCGAACGATAAAAACGCCCCGTCCAGCACATATTGCAGGTCGATCAGGGCATCGAGCGTTTCGACAATGTCGCCGTTCTTAAGGGCTTCCTGCAATTCTTCCAGTTCCTCGGCGATTAAATTGATCCGCAGGTCATTGGTTTTTGGATCGGCAATATTGGGTCTGTCCTCAACAGGCAGGCCATAGGTTTCATGGAATTCGCGGACTTGTTCAAGCGTGGATCGTTTCATCGCCCCCATTCCTTCATTTTTGTCGCCGCAAACCCACCGATGGAAACCAGAACCAGCGTCAAGAAAAGCCCCGGAACATTATCCATGCCGACTCCGTTTGCCGACAGCGACAAGAAAACAACACTCAGAAAAATCCCAAAAACCCCCGTCCCCACGCAATTTAAAAGGGGATGCGTCCGCGCAATCCGCGCCGTCACAAAACCGGCGATGATCGAGCTGAGCGAAGACACCATGACCGAGGAAATATGCACAAATGCGGCAAAGGCAGGGCTTTCGCTCGATCCCCCCGCAAAAATGGAAACAACGGCGGCAATGACCGCCCCAAAAACATCAAGGCCGATGCCAACAAAAGCCCCGATCACGATGGATCTGAAATCGAATTTTGACAGAACGCCGTTCACTCCGCCGCCTCAGCCAGTTCCTGTTTGTTGTCTAGCAAAGTCACCGAACATTCTCGCATGGTTTTTGAGGCACGGCAGATAGCGTTGGCGAGGTAGAAATTTTTGACCGGGAGGGTCAAATTTTCCTTACCCATCTTGCCCTTTTCGCCAAAAGCCGCAGGATTGGCGGGTTTGATGACATCAAAATCAACAAGATGCGGCCATTCCTGCGCGATGCGCTGACGGAGTTGGACGGGCGTATCGTATGGAAGTTTTACACCTATATAGGGCGACAGAGCGCGCAGGATTTTCCAGTCCTCCCGCGCCTCGCCGGGCGGGGTTGCGGCACGCTTGGCCAGTTGCGGGCGGCCTTCGGTGTTGACGTAAATTCCATCTTTTTCCGTGTAGGCCGCGCCGGGCAGCACAACATCCGCCCTGCTAGCTCCGTGATCGCCATGGTGACCCTGATACATCACAAAGGTCTGCCAGCCTATTTCAGCCCTTGCGTCAAACTCATCAACGCCGAGCAAATACAGTGCCCGGATCGTGCCATTGCGCGTACCCTCAAGAATCTCGGCAAAATCCTTGCCTTTTTTATGCGGCACAAAGCCGACCTCTAATGCGCCGACGCGGGAGGCGGCGCGGTGCAGGATATTAAATCCGTTCCATCCCTCCTTCACGACACCGAGTTTTTTGGCGGCATCATGGAGCATTTCGTGAATGGCCATACCGTCCTTGCGCTGGAATACGCCAGAGCCAACGATCATCATTGGCCGCTCGGCCTTGACCTTACCCGCATACTCCGTAACCATTTTTTCAAGATCAGCCAGACTTTCCCCCGCGTGGAAATACGGATAGGTCAGGTCTACTTCCGGCCCGACGAGGGAAATCTTCAGCCCCTTCTCCATCCATGCCTTGCGAATGCGGGCATTGACCAGCGCGCCTTCCGTGCGCGGATTGACACCAACGAGAAGCAGCGCATCGGCCTGTTCAATCCCGGTTATGGTCGAATTGAATAAATACCCTGCGCGCTCCGACGTATCGAACAGCGCACCGTCCGTCCGGCAATCCATATGCGAAGACCCGAGATAAGACAGTACATCTTTAAGCGCGACAATCGATTCAAGATCGGCCAAATCGCCCACAAGTCCGGCGCTCTCAACGCCCCGGATCCCTTGCATCCGCGTGGCGATATAAGCAAACGCCTCCTCCCACGTTGCCTCCTGTAATTTTCCGCTTTTCTGGTCACGGATCCACGGGCGGTCGAGGCGACCTTGGCTGAGGCCGTCGCAGGAAAAGCGCGTCCTATCATCAATCCATTCCTCGTTAATATCTTCGTTTAGGCGCGGCAAAATACGCATGACCTCGCGCCCGCGCACATCGACGCGGATATTTGCGCCGAGCGCATCATGCACGTCAATCGTCTCAGTTTTCCGAAGCTCCCACGCCCGCGCCTTGAACGCATAAGGCTTAGACGTCAAAGCCCCCACGGGACACACATCAATTAAATTTCCCGACAATTCGGTTTTGACCAACTGGTCGATGAATGTGCCGATTTCGGCATCTTCGCCACGATGGAATTGCCCGAGGACGGGTGTTCCGGCTATTTCCTCGGCAAAACGAACACAACGCGTACAGTTAATGCACCGCGTCATCACGGTTTTAATCAGGGGGCCCAATTCCTTATCCGGCACAGCGCGCTTGTTCTCATAAAAGCGCGAGCGGTCGAAGCCATAGGCCACGGCTTGATCCTGCAAATCGCACTCCCCGCCCTGATCACAGATCGGGCAATCGAGGGGGTGATTGATGAGCATCATCTCCATCACGCCCTTGCGAGCCTTTTTCACCATCTCGGATTCTGTATGAACGACCATATTATCGCCGCAAGCCATGGCGCAAGACGCCACAGGCTTGGGCGGCCCGCCCTCGACCTGAACCAGGCACATCCGACAGTTGGCGGGGACAGAAAGCTTGTCGTGGTAGCAAAAGCGGGGAATTTCAATCCCCACCTGTTCGGCGGCCTGCAAAATGCTGGTACCTTTTTCGACTTCGACTTCGAGACCGTTGATCGTGAGCTTGGGCATGGGGCTGTTTACATTATGTTATTGAAGTATCGTTCGTTTTACTGTTTAATCCCCGGCGCGAGGAATATCAACACCGGAAATCAATATATGCCCTATCGAATTGAAGTTCTAGCCCATAAAGAAGACGGACGGAGCCTTCAGATTCAAAAAACGCTCGAATCCATGGGCAAGGTGACCTCTGTGCGCATAGTGGATGTTTATACATCCGAGAATCCTGACATTTTAACCCCGGACTTCATACAAAGCGTTGCCAATCCCGTAACACAAACCGTTTCGGTAGGTTCCAGCAACTACAAAATAGATTTTGACTGGGCACTGGAAATCGGGTTTTTGCCAGGCGTCACTGACAATATCGGGCATACGGTTACTGAACTGTTGAACCTGATTGACCCTGATGAAGATAATGAGGCGTGCTCCTCCCGCCTTTATTTGATAAAAGGAGCCTTATCAAAGACCGACATTGAAGATCTTGCCACCACCCTCTCCAACAAACTCATCCAGCGCGTCCATATAAAGGACGCATCCACCTTCAAAAAAGATGGTGGGATGGATTCTGTCGTTCCGAAAGTCCACCTGAATAACCAGGGCACGGCGGCGGATCGCGTCAATCTTGATGTGCCTGACTCGGAACTCGAAAAAATCGGACGCGATGGCATTCAAAATCCGGATGGGTCACGGCGCGGCCCCTTGGGCTTATCACTCCTGTATATCAAAGCCATCCGCGATTATTTTAAAGCCGAAGGTCGCCCCGCCACCGATATTGAACTTGAGACACTGGCGCAAACATGGTCAGAGCATTGCAAACATACAATCTTTGCTTCACCGATTGATGACGTTAAAGACGGGCTTTACCGCCATTATATTAAACGTGCCACGAAGGAAATCCGCGAGAAGCGCGGGGACAAGGATTTCTGCGTTTCCGTTTTCTCGGACAATGCCGGGGCGATTACATTCGACGACGATTACCTGATTACCGACAAGGTTGAGACTCACAATTCCCCGTCGGCGTTAGACCCGTTCGGCGGCGCAATCACGGGCATTGTGGGCGTTAACCGCGACTGCATGGGATTTGGCAAGGGTGCAAAACCCGTCATTAACCGCTATGGATTTTGCCTTGCCCCTGTTCTTCCCTGTCATCCTGAGCATAGCGAAGGATCCCCGCGGGATTCTTCGCCTGCGGCTCAGAATGACAATAAATTTAAACTGTTCAGGGACAAAAATCTTACCAATCCCATTCTTTCTCCTGAAACAATTATGAATGGTGTCGTCCGCGGCGTTGAGGCTGGCGGCAACTGTTCCGGCATT
>JBASFN010000208.1:0-5526 GCA_049653045.1 Alphaproteobacteria bacterium | reverse complement strand
GAGCATCGCATTCGTAATGCGGGGGTCGGAGGTTCAATTCCTCTCAACGGCACCATTTATGGTTTGGGCGTGTTGTTCATTTTTCTTTGTTCTTCTGCTACGGCTTCCTGAGCTGAGACAGGGGCGGGTGTGCTTTCCGGTTCTGGATTTTCTGCTTCCAGTTTTTTAGCTTCTTTTTCGAGATCGATCCATTTTTCGGCGGCGTCTTTCAGGCCTTCGGATTCTTTGACTTTTTCCGATGTTTTTACAGGCGTTCCGTCCTTGTGTTTGCCGAAGTCGCCCTGTACGCCGGGGTCGTCGCGTAATGCGTCTTCGATTTTTATTTTGTGCCAAACATCGCTTTTATCTTTGATGGTGATGGTTTCCGGTAATAACGCGATGGCTTCGGCTTCTTTGTCGTAGCCGCCCTCGCCGCGATGGATCAGGCTTTCCTGTTCGTTTCGGACATCTTCGGCTGTGCGTTTTTTTGGTTCGTCTGTTACTTCCGGTGTTTCTGGGTCGGTGTCTTCGGGTTCATTTTCGGGTTCTTCTGATTCCGTGTCTTCCGATTCAGGATCTTCCGGGGTTTGTTTTGTGGCTTCGGTGGCCGGCGCTTCCGGTGCTTTGAAATTCAGGATTCCTTCTTTTTTCAATGCGTCGAGTGTGCCGACAAATTCCTTGCCTTTGGTTTTTTCCAGTTGTGCGCGGGTTGCATCGTCGTATTTTCCTGTCTCGGGAAGTCCGGCCTCTTTCTGGACTTTTTTCATTTCGTCCTCAAAGGCCTTGATGGTTTTTTTGCCCCAGATGCCGGTATAGCCGCCGTCATCTTGTTTTAATTCTTCGTGGCCGCGCTGTTCGCTTAACCATTGCTGGATGATCTTGACGTTTTTTTCATCTCTGATTGCCATGTTTCCTGCCCCTTTATCCGCTTTTTGATAATACATAATCACAAAAAATGGTTAATGAATGATTAATGGCGTGCGGATTGTTGTGGGATTTCAGTTTTTTACGTTTCCGTGGCACAATCGGGGCAGGCGGTTTTTCGCGCTTTTTGTCCGGTATGATTCATGGCTTTGCAACACGATTTACCCCTTATTAGCACCCTCGCCATTGGTATGAGCGCGGCGTTTTTGTGCGGCTTGGTGGCGACCAAGCTTCGGATTCCGCCGATTGTCGGTTACCTGATTGCCGGGGTGTTGATCGGGCCGAATACGCCGGGGCTGCATGCTGATGTGGCGATTGCCGAGGCGTTGTCGGAGATCGGGATTGTTCTGTTGATGTTCGGGGTGGGGCTGCATTTTTCGCTCAAGGATTTTCTGGATGTGAAGAAGATCGCTTTTACGGGCGCGTTTTTGCAGATCACGGTTGTGACGTCTCTGGGGGCGATGCTCGCGCATTTCTGGGGCTGGGCTTGGGAGAGTGGGATTTTATTCGGTCTTGCGTTGTCGGTGGCCAGTACGGTGGTTTTGTTGCGCTCTTTCGAGGAGCGGCGTTTGCTCCAGACTTTGGATGGGCATATTGCGATTGGCTGGCTGGTGGTGCAGGACATGGCGGTGGTTCTTGCCCTTGTTCTTATTCCGGCGCTGGCGCATGGGGATGCGGCGGCGGGCGCTGCGCCTTTGGTGCAGTTGTTTGTGGCACTGGCGAAGGTCGGGGTTTTTATTCTGTTGATGATGGTCGTGGGTAAACGGTTTTTGCCGTGGCTTTTGATGATGGTGACGAAGACGGGGTCGCGGGAATTATTTACGCTGGCGGTTGTGGCGTTGGCGATTGGTGTCGCCTACAGCGCGTCGTGGTTGTTTGGCGTGTCGATTGCTCTCGGTGCGTTTTTCGCGGGTATGATGATCCGCGAGTCGGATATGAACCATGAGGTGGCCACTCGTGTTTTGCCGTTTCAGGATGCGTTCGCCGTTTTGTTTTTTGTGTCGGTCGGGATGTTGTTCAATCCTGCTGTTTTGCTTGAGCAGCCCCTCAATATTTTAATGACGCTGGTTATTGTGATGGCCGGGAATTTTCTTGTGTCGTGCGGGATTGTTCTGTTGTTCGGGTATCCGCTCAAGACCGGGTTGTTGGTGGCGTCGGGGCTGTCGCAGATCGGGGAGTTTTCTTTTGTTTTGGTGACGGTCGGACTTTCGTATGGGTTGTTGCCGGAAGCCGGAAAGGATTTGATCCTGACGGCGGCGATTGCGTCGATTGCGTTTAATCCCCTCGCGCTTTATCTGTCGCGGAAACTATATGGGCTTGCGGGGCGGACGGGGCGTTTAACGGCGATGTTCAATATGCGCGATGATGATCTGGCGCATTTGCGCGGGGATGAAAAATATGTGCTGCGGGATATTGTTATTCTCGCCGGTCATGGGCGCGTGGGGCGGCAGATTTCAAAAAATATTCATGACTCGCATATTGATCTTGTGATTATCGACAATAACCGCGAGCGGATTGAAACGCTGCGGCAGAACGGTTTTCATGCCATCGTCGGCGATGCAAGCCGAGAGGAGACGCTGCGTGAGGCGGCGATCAACAAGGCGGTTGCGCTGGTTGTTGCCGTGCCCGATCCGTTCGAGGCGCGGCGCGTGGTTGAAACGGCGCGACGGATCAGGCCGACGCTTAAGATATTGGTGCGGGCGCATAACGAGGAAGAGCGTGATTATTTCATCGGGCAGAATATTGATCTCGCGGTCACGGGGCCACGCGCCATTGGAATGCAGATGGCGAATTATCTAAACGCCATGCGTACGGCGTACAGACGTTAGACGTTGCCGTTGATCCATTCGGCGAGTTGCGCCTTTGGCATGCCGCCAACGCGGGTGTCGATGATTTCACCGTTTTTGAAAATCATCAGGGTCGGAATGCCGCGCACGCCGTATTTGGTCGGGGCGTTGGGGGCTTGATCGATGTTGACCTTGACGATTTTGACCTTGCCGGAGAGTTCCTCGGACAGTTGATCGATGACAGGGGAGAGCGCCTTGCAGGGGCCGCACCATTCCGCCCAGAAATCAACGAGGACGGGGCCTTCGGCCTTTAGGACTTCTGCTTCGAAATTATTGTCGGTTACGGCCAAGCTCATTTTTTTCTCCTTAATAACAGTACACGGTTGGGCGAATCTTCTCTTTCGTCAATATGGCGTTATTTGCGGATCGGTCAAGTCTTGAGGGGCATGAGGCGCGGGCCGTCCGTCCAGAGGAGGGCGCATTTAACCTCTCGTTTTGGATAAATTTGCGACAGGATGTCCGCGTAGGCGGCCATTTGGTTCCGGTAGAGCGCAGGGATGCTGGCCGGGTCTTGCGGCGGCGGGCGGTTGGTTTTGTAGTCGATAATATAGATGTGCGTGGGGGTTATCAGCAGGCGGTCGATTTTACCGCTGATGGCTTGCCTGTTTTTCATTGTTCCGGCGATTGCGATTTCCGCCAATGATCCGGGGCCGAATATGGGGGCGTAATCCGGGTGATCGAGAATGGTGATGGTTTCTTTTATGATGCTGCGGCGCGTGTCTTCGTCTAGGTCGGGGGCGAAGCGTGCGAGGAATTTTTCGGCGGCGGTTTCCCTTTTTTGCTGCGGCAGGGCGGGGAGGACTTCGAGTAGTTTGTGCGTCAGGTTGCCGCGCCGGAATCGGTGGGGGCTGTCTGGCCGGGATGGTGAAAGGGCGGCTGGTTCGGTTTCATCTCCTGCGCCGCGTGAGGGGCTGAGGGGGGCGGCCGGGGCGGCTTCGTGGTCTGCGGGTTTATAGAGATATTCCGGGATTTTTTGCGCGGCGGCGGTTTTGGGTGCGGTTTTGTCTTTTGTTTCGGGATCGCGGGTTTGCGGGTTGTCGAGGCGGAGGCTTCCGTCTTCCAATTCTATGACGGTTTCGAGGCTGGTCATTCCGGTTTTCAGAGCGTCGTACCATGATTCTATTTTTGCGGGTTTTTGACTCGTGTATCCGCAGAGATAGAGTCTGTCCTCCGCTCGCGTCATGGCGACATAAAGCAGGCGGCGATATTCTTCATCGGTTCTTTGCTGGATGACGGCGCGGGCGTTTGAATATTCTGTAAACATATCGTCCTTGCGCGGCGACCAGAGGGGCAGAGGAAAACCCGTTTTGTCCGGCCAGAGCAGGCGGTCATCGGCCTTTGCTGCGCCGCCGGAATTGCTGCGGATCGTGTCGGGCAGGATGACGATGGGGGCTTGTAATCCTTTGGCACCGTGGATGGTCATAATGCGGACGAAGCCGCCTTTTTCCTCCATTTCGCGTTTGATTTCGGTTTTGCTGGCGGTTTGCCATTGCAGGAAATGTTGCAACGAAGGGATGTGACCTGATTCATAATTTAGAGCCGCGTTCAGGAGTTCGTCGATCGGGTCTGTTGAATCGTGCCCGAGCCGTTTTTGAATGGCGCGTCCACCGCTTTGATTGTCGGCGGGGCAGGGGGATTGTAGCAGGTCGCTGAAAAAATCGAAGGGGCGTTGGCCGGGGGCGTTTTGTAAAATTCTGTTCAGGTAATTCTTTGTTTCCGGTGATCCCCTTTGAAGAAGTTCGTCCCAGAGCGTTCCCTTGCGGTTATGTGCCAGTGCGAAAAGGGAGTCTTCGTCCATGCCGACCAGAGGGGATTTCAGGAGGCAGGCAAGATTGAGGTCGTCCAAGGGTTGCAGGGCGAATTGTGCGAAGGCCAATAAGTCCTGCACCGCGATCTGGGTGTTCAGGATCATGCGGTCGGTGCCGCTGACCGGGATTTTTCTGTCTTTCAAGGCTTTGGCGATCTGGGTGAAGAAGGCGCTTCGCGTGCGCAGCAAAATCATTATGTCGCCGGGTTTTATGCCTTCGTTTTTTGAGGGCAGTTTTTCGCCGGATTTGATCCAGTGTTCGATTGTTTCCGCGATTTTTGCGGCCAGCCGGGTGCTGCCGTTTGTGCTTTCGACGATCTGGACGGGGGGTGTCCATGGATTGAAGGTTTCTTTGGCGTCGGTTGTGCAGAGAGGCCATAACTCAATGCGGCCGGCTTGTCCGATCCTGAACGAGGTATGTGTGACCGGGGTTTTAGAAACGCCGTATTGCATTGCCCCTGTGAAGACCGCATCGACGATTTGCAGGACTGATTTTGCGGAACGGAATGAGATGTTCATGGGGACGTCGTCCCAGTTTTTTCCGGCGGCTTTTGTTTTGCTGCGCAGGAATTGCTGCATATTTGAAAATTCTTGCGGTGAGGCGCGCTGGAAGCTGTAAATCGATTGTTTTTCATCGCCGACGACGAAAATGCTGCGGTCTATGTCTGCGGCTCCTTGTCCGTCGGTGAATTCCTCGCACAGGGCTTTGATGATTTTCCATTGTTCGGGGTTTGTGTCTTGCGCTTCGTCCACGAGGATGTGTTCAAGGCCGTGGTCGAGTTTATAGAGTACCCAGGCGGCGGCGTTTTTGCCGAATGATCCTGTTCTGCCCTCCAGCAGGGCGAGGGTGGTGAAAATCAGGTCGTCATAATCGAGAACAGCCTGTTCGCGTTTTAATTCCTGATATTGGTTCAGGATTTCGTTGCCAAGAATGAGAAGGTCGCGGGTTTGCAGGGCGCAGGCGGCGGC
>JBASFN010000207.1:0-2730 GCA_049653045.1 Alphaproteobacteria bacterium | reverse complement strand
GATTGTGCATGTTTGGGATGCTTTGGCGCGGGGTTTCCGGGGTTAAAAATTTAATTGGTTTTGTTCTCGGAAATGGGTGGCCTCTTCCTCTGCTTTTTCTTCCTTATTGGTCAAAAAAAACCCATTTGGAGAACCCGAATGCAGGTATTGCTGATACACTTAAGAACTTTTTTTCACCCGCCGCAACTGAAAAGGGGCGAGACATAACCTTGGGCGGTTATGAAACTCTTGGTAAAGATATTGCCGGGGCGGCAAAATGGGCTGGGGGCGGTTTAAAGACCGTGTTTACCGAGTCGGTTGTACCTGCCGTTCAGGGGATTTCGGCCAAGTTCGGGGCTGTGGCGGCTTTTGGAACGGTTGCGGTTGCGGGGCTTGCGGCGATTTGGCTTTGGAAAAAGGCCTGGGATAAGGTTTCGTCTCTTGCCAAGCCCGATCCTGTTCCGACGCCTGCGGCGGCTTAAAGTATCCGATTCAACCTTTTTCTTGACAAACGGGCGCGGGGGTCATATTTTCCGCCATCTTGCTTATTAAGGATATGGAATCATGAAAGTCGTAAACTCGCTGAAGAGCCTGAAAAAAAGAGATCGTAATTGCCGCGTTGTTCGCCGCAAAGGCCGCGTTTACGTGATTAACAAATCCAAGCCGCGCTGCAAGGCACGCCAGGGTTAATTCCTTGGGGATTTATAATTTCCTGTTACTCTTTTCAACAAATTGATTGAAACAGACGGATTCCGGCTTGCGCCGCGTTTCGCTGTGTGAGAATGTCTGCACATGTTTTCCAGGCTTTTTGGTTTTATGTCGGCCGATATGGCCATCGATCTCGGTACAGCGAATACGCTGGTCTATGTGAAAGACCGGGGTATCGTCCTGAACGAGCCGTCTGTCGTCGCCATTTCAATGGTAGGGGGCAGAAAGCAAGTGCTGGCCGTCGGGAACGAGGCCAAGCAAATGCTGGGGCGCACACCCGGTTCCATCGTGGCCACGCGCCCCTTGCGCGATGGCGTGATCGCTGACTTTGAGGTCACCGAGGCGATGATTAAACATTTCATCCGCAAGGTTCATAACCGCCGTTCGTTCGTTTCCCCAAAGATGGTGATTTGCGTGCCGTCGGGATCGACCGCCGTGGAGCGCAGAGCCATTCAGGAATCGGCGGAAAGCGCCGGGGCATCGGAAGTTTATTTGATTGAGGAGCCAATGGCCGCCGCGATCGGCGCAGGATTGCCCGTGACGGAGCCAACAGGCTCGATGGTCGTCGATATTGGCGGCGGCACGACGGAAGTCGCGGTTATTTCGCTGGGCGGGATCGTTTATGCGCGGTCTGTGCGCGTCGGCGGCGACAAAATGGACGAGGCAATTATCGCCTATATCCGCCGGGTGCATAACTTACTCATCGGCGAGAGCACCGCCGAGCGTATTAAAAAAGAAATTGGATCGGCTTGCCCGCCCGCCGAGGGCGAGGGACGGACGATGGAGATTCGCGGGCGCGATCTGATGAATGGCGTGCCCAAGGAAATCGTCGTCACCGAACGCCAGATGGCGGAGGCCTTGGCCGAACCGGTCGGGCAGATTGTCGAGGGCGTCAAGGTTGCGTTAGAGCATACCGCGCCGGAGCTGGCGGCGGATATTGTCGATAAGGGGATTGTGTTGACGGGCGGCGGAGCCTTGTTGATGAATCTGGACTTTGTCCTGCGTCATGCGACGGGGCTGGCGGTGGCACTGGCGGACGATCCGCTTCTCTGCGTCGCGCTGGGAACGGGTCATGCGCTGGAGGAGCGTAAGGCTCTGCGCAATGTTCTGATCGGAACATATTGATTTTCAGGCCTTTTAGCCGGATTGCGTTTGTCTTATCCCCGTTTTTATTGTAGAATATAGAAAGTAGGCTTGCGTTTACTTCCTATTTTCTTTAGCTCCTGAAGCTCAGGAAGATAATTCAAATAGCTGACGGGATTTCTTTGAAACGACGTTCTTTGTCCAAAAGCATTTCACGCCTTGCTCCCCTGCCTTTGGCCGGGGGTGGCGGTGCGTCCCTTATTTTTGTGATTGCCGCGCTCGGCAGCCTTGCCTTTTCGGCGGTTAATCCGGACGGGGTGGGGGCGGTGCGCGTTCGGGTGATGGATGCGCTGGCGCCCGCGCTTGGGGTTGTCACCGTGCCGGTGCAGTCGGCGGCGATGTTTGTCCGCGATGTGTCCGGATTAGCCCAGATTCAGGCCGACAATGCGCGGTTAGAGCAGGAAAACGTCAAGCTGCGGGAATGGTATCAGACAGCCTTGTTGCTGGAGGCCGAAAATAAATCGCTCCGTGATTTGCTGCATGTGCGCGTCGAGCCGGAGAATCGCTTTATCACCGCCGGGATTTTGGCGGATGTCGGCGGTGCGTTTGTCAAAAGCATGCTGATCGACGCCGGCGCGGATAATGGCGTGCTAAAGGGGCAGGCTGTTGTGTCCGGCGAGGGCGTGGTTGGCCGCGTGGTCGAGGCGGGGCATAATGCATCGCGGGTTTTGCTGGTGACGGATATGAACAGCCGGGTTCCCGTGTTGATTGAGGATACGCGCCAACACGCGATTTTGGCGGGGCAGAATGAATTAAATCCCGCGCTTGTCCATATTCCGCAGGACAGCGATATTAAAAAAGGCGCGCGGATCATTACGTCGGGTTTTGGCGGGATCTTTCCGCAAGGCCTTCCCGTTGGCCGGGTTTATACGGGCGAGGATGGGGTGTATCGGGTGAAGC
>JBASFN010000206.1:0-2603 GCA_049653045.1 Alphaproteobacteria bacterium | reverse complement strand
TCAATTTTATGTATATAATTTAAAAAGCAATTGCAAATCCTTACAGATCAACCGGAACTGTTTTTGTTTTGTGATGCCGTAAAAAACCAATGATGTTCGAACTGCCTGTAAAACATATCTGCAAAATCCCTGCATAGGACATGATCCATATATTAAAGCTCATCCAGACAATATGATGCAGGAATATAAAACCCCTGAAACTGTAAAAAGAGTCTCGCTTAACAAGCGCCATCGTCGCAAGAGTGGTTCCGAGAGGTGGCAAATATTCCATAGGAACTTCTGCCTTAAAAAACGCCAAAATCCAAACAATCCCAATATAAAAAAAAGACACGTAACGCATTACCCTATCCGAAGCCGCCGCCCCGGCAAGGTCTCTCAACGTTGCAACAAGCATGATATAAAAACTGCTTGGAGATCCCAAAAAATAATATTGCAGTCCGTAGAAAAAATCGCCCGGCGCCATAAGCAACGACGTCTTACGGGTGTCCTTCACCTGATAGGCAACGACGACGATAATAAGCGATATTACACCAAATAACTGTCCCAGTATCTCAAAATTCGTCATTGAGATTACCCTCAAACACATACGCCGCCGCCCCGGTCATCAAAATATGATCGTCACTTTCGCGCCATTCGATGGTGAGAACACCTCCATCAAGCACCACATCGGCCTTACGCTCCGAAAGCCCGCGGCGAACGGCGGCGACCAAAACGGCGCACGCGCCGGAGCCACAAGCCTCGGTCTCGCCCGAATTTCTTTCCCATACCCGCATCCGGAGTTCTTTCGAGCTTTTGACCTGAACAAACTCAACATTGGTTTTCTGCGGAAATAATTTATTGTTTTCAACCCCCGGCCCCAACTCGCGCACCGGGAAATTCTCGACATCCTCGACGAAAAACACGGCATGGGGGTTGCCAACATTGACACCAACCGCCTTGTCACCCTCTCCCTGACGCAGCGCGTCTTTCCCTCTCCCTTCAGGGAGAGGGATCAAGGGAGAGGGCAGATAAAGCGTATCGCACTCTTCACTAAGCGGAATATCCCGCCAGCCAAATTTCGGCACACCCATATCAACGGTTATTCTCCCATCAAGCTCACGCCAGCAGGACAGCAACCCCGCCACCGTTTCAATCGTCACCTTATCCTTACCGCCTTCATCCATCACGAGCATAGCCACGCAGCGCGTCGCATTCCCGCACGCCTCGGCCTCATCCGCGTCCGGCGCGTTCAAAATCCGCATATAGAGGTCAGAATCAGGGTTTTTCCTCGGCTCCAGAATAATCAACTGGTCACAGCCAATCCCGCGCTTGCGGTCGGTCATAGCGGCCAGCTTCGCCCGCGCAGGAGCCTCCGCCGCGTCCCGAAGGTCGAGGATTACGAAATCGTTGCCCAGCCCGTGCATCTTGATAAAACGCATGTTTTTTCCTTTACCGGGCAGGAATATAGGGCAATATTTGGCAAAACGCCATAAATCTTGACATTCCCGGCGCAAAGCCCTAATTTCCCCTCGATTTCACTGACATTGGTTGATGCTCAGTGTCCACGGATACACCGCGCCCGGCGAATTAACGCTCAGCGCGGCTTAGGGCTTTTGAAGAATGTTTGACAGTTTAAGTACCAAACTCGGGAATGTTTTCAGCAAACTGCGCGGCAAGGGCAGGTTGTCGGAAAACGATGTCATGGCAGTCGCCCGTGAAATCCGCATCGCGCTGCTGGAGGCTGATGTCGCCCTCCCCGTGGTCAAGGACTTCATCGACGCGATCAAAGCCAAGGCCGTCGGACAAGATGTTATCAAAGGCATCAACCCCGCGCAGCAGATCGTCAAAATCGTCCATGACGAACTGGTCAAAATGCTGGGATCGGAAGCACAAGAACTCAAATTCGGCGCCGCCCCCTCCGCTTATTTGATGGTCGGCTTGCAAGGCTCCGGTAAAACCACCACCACCGCAAAAATCGCAAAATTCCTGACGGACAAGCAAAAGAAAAAAGTCCTGATGGCTTCGCTCGATATTTATCGCCCCGCCGCTCAGGAACAACTGCGTCAGCTTGGCGAACAAACGGGGATTGCCACCCTCCCCGTCATCGAAGGACAAAAGCCCGTCGAGATTGCCAAGCGCGCACTGGAAACCGCCCGCAAGGAAGGCTTCGACGTGGTAATGTTGGACACCGCCGGGCGTCTCTCCATCGACGAAGAATTGATGAAGGAAGCCAAGGCGATCCGCGATGTTAGCAACCCTGTTGAGGTTTTGCTGGTCGTCGATGCCATGACCGGACAAGACGCCGTCAACACGGCCAAAACATTCGACGAACGCGTCAATATCACCGGAACCATTCTCACCCGCGTCGATGGCGATTCACGCGGCGGTGCGGCAATGTCGATGAAGGCCGTCACGGGCAAGCCCATTAAACTGATCGGCGTTGGCGAAAAATGGGATGCCTTGGAGCAATTCCACCCCGACCGCATCGCGGGACGCATTCTCGGCATGGGCGACATCGTCTCCCTCGTTGAAAAAACCATGGAAACGGTGGACCGCCAAGACGCCGAAGCCATGGCGGAGAAATTCAAAAAGGGAAAATTCGATTTCAACGATTTGCTGAAACA
>JBASFN010000205.1:0-3167 GCA_049653045.1 Alphaproteobacteria bacterium | reverse complement strand
GTTTTGATGATCGACACCGCCGGACGCCTACAGAATAAAACCAATCTGATGGCCGAATTGGAAAAAATTATTCGTGTCCTGAAAAAGCAGGATGACAGTTTGCCGCATGCGACGATTTTGGTTTTGGATGCGACGACAGGGCAAAATGCGTTTTCCCAGTTGGAGACGTTTAAGAAAATGGTGAATGTGACCGGGTTGGTGGTTACAAAACTCGATGGATCCGCAAAGGGCGGGGTGCTTGTCGGGTTGGCCGATCAGTTCGGCGTGCCCGTTCATGCCATTGGTATTGGCGAAAAGGCTATGGATATGCAGCCCTTTAATGCTCGTGAATACGCGAACTCGTTGATGGGAATATAAGCCCGGTATTGTCATGTTGAGCGTTAGCGAAACATCCCCTCTGGATCCTTCGCTAACGCTCAGGATGACAGTGCGGGAGGGTTTATTCTGGTTGTTGAATTTACCTGAAAAATCAGCGACAATAGAGATATATGGTTAAACCTCCTAAAAACTTCAAAACAAAGGCTTATAAAGACCCAAATGAGGCGATTTCCGCCCTGATGGAGATTTACGAGTCCAATGTGGCCTATATTCAGGCTCAGTTTAAATTGTTCGCCGAAGGCAAAATCGGGGAAAATGAAAGCGTCAGTGCCTGTTATCCCTTTGTTCGGATTTCCACGAAAAATGCCAAGCGTGCCGATACGCGTCTGTCTTACGGGTTTGTTTCGCGCCCTGGTGTCTATGAGACAACCATCACGCGGCCTGATATTTTTAAAAATTATTATTTTGAACAGTTAAGGCTGTTGCTCCTTAATCACGAGACAGTGTTGGAGGTGGGAGTTAGTGATACGGCCATTCCCGTCCATTTTGCCTTGGGTGAGCATCTGCATCTTGAAAAGGGTTTGACGCCTGAGCAGCTTGCGATCATGCCCATGATTTTTGATATACCGGATCTGGATATCATGGATGATGAAATCGCCAACGGAACTTATGTGCCGCCGGCGGGTAAGCCGGGGCCGTTGTCTTTGTTTACCGCGCCGCGTGTGGATTTGAGCTTGCAGAGGTTAAAGCATTATTGCGGCACGTCGGCCGAGCATTTTCAAAACTATGTCATTTTCACGAACTATCAGTTTTATATCGAGGAGTTTGTGCGGTTGTGCCATGGATTGATGGCTCCATCAGACGACCAAAATATTCGCAAACAACGTCAGCCGTTCACGGCCTTTGTTGAGCCGGGGGATCGTGTGACGGTTAATCGGAACGCCGATGATTACCAGCCCAGTGCCTCTGCCGCGCAGCAGGCTGTGCGCTTGCCACAGATGCCGGCTTTTCACCTGAAGATGGCGGACGGGCAGGGGATTACGATGGTGAATATCGGCGTTGGCCCCTCGAACGCTAAAACTATTACCGATCATGTCGCGGTGCTTCGCCCCCATGCTTGGTTGATGCTCGGGCACTGCGCCGGATTGCGAAATTCGCAAAGGCTGGGCGATTATGTTCTGGCGCACGGGTATTTCCGGGACGATAATATTCTGGATGAGGAAGTGCCGCCAAATATTCCGATCCCGGCACTGGCGGAAATTCAGCAGGCGTTGGAGATGGCTGTCAGTCAGGTGACGGGCAACAAGGGGTTTGATCTTAAAAAATTCATGCGAACCGGGACAGTTGCGACAACAGCCGACAGGAATTGGGAATTGCGCGGCGCAACCCGCCAGAATTTACGTCTTAGTCAGAGCCGGGCTATTGCGATGGACATGGAATCCGGCACGATTGCGGCGAATGGGTTTCGGTTTCGCGTGCCGTATGGGACGCTTCTTTGTGTTTCGGATAAACCTCTGCATGGCCAGTTAAAGCTTCCCGGTATGGCGGATACGTTTTATCGTGAGAGGGTCAAGCAACATCTGCAGATTGGTTTATTGACCATGACCTTGCTCCGTGATTTGGAGCCGGAGCGTATTCATAGCCGCAAGCTTCGTAGTTTCAACGAAGTCGCATTCCAGTAAATGTTTTGGTCATCCTGAGCGGTAGCGAAGGATCCCGCCGGGATGTTTCGCTGCGCTCAACATGACAAATGAAATGAAGCTTTTGTTAAACCGTAACGTCAACGACGTTGCCACGGTCACTTTTTGTCGTGCTTTCTGCATCCTTCAGGAGGCTTTGCAGGTTTTCGGGGGTACGTGACCTTGTGTCTTCGGTGCGGGAGGATGTTGCCTCCTTGGCGCCGACTTCTTCCGAGCCGCGGCTGCTGGTGTCGCGTTCGCGCACGGATGTATCCGATGATCGTCCCGGTTGGAACGTCGTTGCCAGTGGGATTTGTGTCTGTCCTATTCCGTTGAGAGGGCCGGCCATGGTTCACCTGTGTTTTTTTATTACAAATTAGCTACTTAGAATAGTCTATTATGAAAACATTAAGAAAGCTTTAGGAAATAAAATTAGTGTATTTAGGCTAAATTTTGTTCAAATCGTTCTTATTAACCAGTTTGTAAGAAATAAAACGTATAAAAGTCACAGAGAGATTTTATAGCCTGCAACCTACAACAAAAACAACGGCAGGAAAAGGTCTCCGAAAACAGTGTGACTACGGGGTTAATATGGACTTGAGTTTACTCGATAAGTCTTCAGGCGTTACGCCGATACTCGTGAGACTCTATGACAGCCACAAGCTGTACGGTTTGGCCAAGGATAAAGAACCAGGGGCAAGGGCGGAGCTTACATCGGCGGTTAGTGCGCTTCTCGAAATGAAACTCTCTCCGCGTGAGGGGGAGTTGGTTGCTGACGTATTGATGTCTTTGATGCGCCAGACCGAAAAAGATTTACGTGTGGCGATCTCGGAAAAGCTTTCTGTGACCGATAATGTGCCTTTGCGCCTTATTCTTCAAATTTCCAATGATGAGATTGATGTGGCTGCGCCTATCTTGCGTAATAGCACAGTTTTGGGTGAGCTTGATCTGGCTTATATCATTAAATCCAAGAGCGCGGAGTATTGGCGTGAAATCGCATCGCGCAAGATGTTAAGTGATTACGTGATGAATATGCTGGCCGATACAAAAGACTTTGATACGGCGATGGCACTTGCCAAGAATATGAGCGTTAAGCTTTCAGAGCATGTGCTTGTTGTGTTGTCTGATCTGGCGCAGAAAAGCGAGGCGATAGCCGCGCCTCTCTTGCGT